>VBCL01000129.1:0-9093 GCA_005888865.1 Betaproteobacteria bacterium
CCAGCGCTTCGGAGAACACGCTGACGATACGCGAACGCATCGTGTCGTTGAATTCGTCCAGTCGGAAGTGATCGTCGGTACCGGCAACTTCCTTCAGGAACAGCTTCGGCTCGACGATCTTGAAGTCGTAGATGCCGAACGCACGCATGCGCACGACGCCGAAATCCTGATCGCGCATCATCACCGGATTCGCCGTGCCCCATTTGTTGCCGGTGAACAACCGCGTGAGGACATAGTAGACGTCCGCCTTGAACGGGCTCTCGAGGCCGTACTTCCATCCCTGCAGATCCGACAGGATCGGGATGTTGTCGGTGGTAAGGGTGTATTTCCCCGGGCCGAACGTGTCGCCGAACTGGCCGAGGTAGACGAATTGCGCGATCTGCGATTCGCGCACGATCAACTGCGCGCCGCGCTTGATCTCCTTGTCCTCGTCCGGGAATCGATACGACAGAGTATCGCGCGAATCATCGGTCCACTGGATGATGTCGATGAACTGCTTGCTGATGAAGTCGAGAATGGCCATGTCGTCTCCTCGAGCGTCGCCGCCTACTTCTTGGCGGCGACTTTTTTCGCCTCGGCTTCGCCCTTGTTGATCTCGCTTTCAAGCTGCGCGAGCGGAATCGCGCCGGGCACGACCGAGCCATCGGCGAACACCAGGGTCGGCGTCGCCGCCACGTGCAGCCGTTCGCCCAGAAGCGCCGTGTCCTTGATCGGCGTCGGGCAATCGCCCTTGTTGTCGGGGAGCTTGCCGGCCTCGAAGAACTCGTCCCAGGCCTTGGCGCGATCGGGGGCACACCAGAGGATCGCCGACTTGCGCGCGGAGTCGGGGTGAAGCTGGTCGATCGGATACAGGAACGTGTAGATCGTCACGTTGTCGAGGCGTTTGATGTCGCCCTCCAGGCGCTTGCAGTAAGGGCAATCGGCATCCGCGAAGATCGCCAATTTGCGCGTACCGTCACCCTTGACGCGCTTGAAGGCGAGATCCAGAGGCAGCGAGTCCCATGCCACCCGGTTGATCTGCCGCAATCGCGCATCAGTCAGGTTCTGCTTGCTGTTCGCGTCGTAAATCGAACCGACCACGACGTAGGTCACCTTGGCATCGGTATAGACCATCCGCTCGTCGAACTGCGCCTCGTACAAACCAAAATACGGCGACTTGGCGACGTTGCTGACGACGGCGCCCGGAAACTTCGCTTCCAGCAGCTTCTTGACCGCGGCGGCATCCTTCGCCATCGCGTCCTTCGCGGCGTCAGGCTTCGTTTCCTGCGCGAACGCCACCGGCGGCAGCGCCAGACAAAGCGACAGCGCGGCCAGCGCCAGACCTAAAACGGATGATCGCATCGACATCAACGGCTCCGGTGATTCTGGTGAGGGGCGACAGTTTAACAGGCTGATGCGGTGCTCGTCGTATCAGCCTGTCAACGCAGCGCGGATTGCGCCAGTACTCGGCGCACCGGCGCAATCGCGGCGACTGCGCGCATGCCGCCATTGCGCAGGCGCTTCAGCGCCGGCGACTCGAACAGGCGTACCAGCCCGTCGGTCACGAGCTGCATCGCCAGCACGGGACCCGCGCGCTTGCGCGCGTAGCGCTCGAGCAGCAGGGCGGCGCCCACGTCGCCAATCGGCCTCCCGGCGCTCAAGACCGCGGCAAGGGTCGCTGTGTCGCCGAAGCCGAGATTGACGCCCTGACCGGCGAGCGGGTGCACGCCGTGCGCCGCGTCGCCGACGAGCGCCAACCGGCTCGAAACCACCGACGGCAGCCGGAGGAAAGACAACGGAAACGCGGCTGGAGGGGTGATCAACGTGAGCGCTCCCAGCGCGCCCTCACCCGCGGCCGACACACGCGTAGCCAACGCCGCCGCATCGAGCGCGACCAGTTCGCCCGCAAGTGCGTCGGGAGCTGACCAGACCATCGAGATCCGGCGCCCGGGCAGCGGCAACCACGCCAGCACGCCTTCGCCGTCGCGAAACCATTGGAACGCGCGGCCGCGATGCGAGTGCTCGATCGTGAAATTGGCGACGACCGCGGTCTGGCCATAGGCCCGCGGCTCGCGCGTCATCCCGGCTTCCCGGCGCACCCACGAGCGCACGCCGTCGGCACCGACGAGCAGGCGCGCGGACACGCTGCGCCCGTCGGAGAGCGTGATCAGCGCCGCGTCGCTGCGCCACGCGACCGCGGTCGGCTGAGAGGGCGCAAGCACGTCGACATGCTCGGCCGTGCGCACGGATTCGACCAATGCGGACGTCAGCTCGCGATGCTCGACGATCCAGGCGAGCGCCCGTTCTCCCAGCTCGTACGCGGAGAAGGCGATCGCGCCGTCGCCATCGCCGCGCACGTCCATCATCTCGATGGCCGCGAGGCGTTCCGCTCGCAGCCGCTGCCAGGCGCCGACCGCGCGCAGGAAATCCGCGCTGCCGGGGCTGATCGCGTAGACGCGTGAGTCCCAATCCTCCGCGTCGGCGGGCTCGGCAAAACATTGCAGCGGGCCGCGCTCGATGAGTGCGACCTCAATGCTCTCCCGGGCGAGCGCTGTGGCGAGGGCCAGGCCGACCAGGCCACCGCCCAAGACAATCACATCATAGTCGGTACGCGTCGCAGTCACCGGTGGACCCCCACGCTTGCGGCCTCATTAACCCATTCGGCCGCTGCGCTGCCCCCAAAATCGGGGGCGCAGTTCGCGCCTTGGGGCGGCCCTGCGGCGTATAGAACGACCCCCACGCTTGCGGCCTCATTAACCCATTCGGCCGCTGCGCTGCCCCCAAAATCGGGGGCGCAGTTCGCGCCTTGGGGCGGCCCTGCGGCGCTCACGTTCCCTCGCCCTCGAGCACCTCGATGACGTGGTTCTGGTTGGTGTAGATGCACAGATCGCCGGCGATGGTCAGCGCCTGCTTGACGATCTGCGCCGCGGGAAGCTCGGTGTGCTCGAGCAACGCGCGTGCCGCGGCCTGGGCGTATGCGCCACCCGAACCGATCGCGACGATGCCATGCTCCGGCTCGAGCACGTCGCCCGAGCCGGTGATCACCAGCGACGTACTCGCGTCGGCCACCGCGAGCATCGCCTCCAGCCGGCGCAGGATGCGGTCGGAGCGCCAGTCCTTTGCCAGTTCCACCGCAGCGCGCTGAAGCTGACCCTGATGTTTGTCGAGCTTCGCTTCGAAGCGCTCGAACAGCGTGAATGCGTCGGCGGTCGCGCCGGCGAAACCTGCGAGCACTCGATCGCCGTAAAGCCGGCGCACCTTGCGGGCTGTTGCCTTGATGACGACGTTGCCAAGCGTCACCTGGCCATCGCCGCCGAGCGCGACGGCCGGTCCGCGCCGCACTGACAGGATCGTCGTACCGTAGAAGTTTTCCATGCGTCGCGCCTTACATGCGGCAGGTTCAGGGGGCTTGGCGGCGTATCGATTGCCGTTGGCCGAAGAGGGTTGGAACGGCACCCGCCGCCACGAAAAACCGTGGCTTGGGGGAAAGGCCGCTTTTACTGGACAGACTTGATGAAATGCCGAGGAGAGATGCCGATGAGCAGCAGCAGGGCCCGGATGATCGGCGAGGCGCCCGCGATCTGAACGGTCTTGCGTTGACTTTCTGCACGCGTGATCGCGTTAAGCAGCGCCCCCGCGCAAACGAAGTCGACGCGCTCGACCGCGGCCATGTCGATCGGCAGGACGCTGCGCCCTTCCCTGAACTCGGCGAACTTTGCGAGCTGAGGATCCGACGAACCGGCCATCGTGCCCTGAAAGGCGAGCGTTTCCGGACGCTCGTCCGAGGCGGCCGGTGCATTTGCGGGGGCGGCCGCGGGACCGTCCGGCGGGGGTTCCCACGACGGCGGCGAGAGTTCGAACGTCACGGCGAAATCGACGGCGCGATCCTCGAACGTAGCGCGATCTTTCTGCCACTGCAAAAGCTCGAGCAGAAGCATCCAGTAACCTTCGCCCGCGCCGCGTCCCTGCTTGACCGCGCCTTCGAGCGCCCGGAGGATCTTCTCGGGATGCTGCAGGGCCAGCGCGTACTGGCGCTTGCGAACCTGCGCGAGCGCATGAGCCAGCAGCTTGGCACCGGCGTCGTCGGCGCCGGTCAGCGAACCGAGATCGAGTCGCACCTGCGACTGTTTTTGCGTCGCGGCGAGCATGTGTTCGATCTGCGGCGCGTTCGTGGCCGAGAGCTTGCCGCTGAGCGCAAAATAGCCTCCCGGCGAAGGTCGAGCTCCCGGCCGCGACTGCGGTCCGCGCTCCTCCCAGGCCGGAGCGGAGCGTTCGAACGCAACGACGTATTGGAGGGCAAGCTGGTCGAATGCAGCGCGCTCGTTCAAGCGCTGCAGCAGATCGAACAGCGCGAGCCACGCCAGCGGCGAACCCTTCGTGTCGTTGTCGTTGACCACGCCGTGCTCCAGGATCTGCCGGGCCTGCCCGGCCTGGGCGTTGGCGTAGAGCAGCGCGGCGTTCTCCAGCACCGGGCACAATCCGGGGTTGGCTTCCGCAACTTCGATGCCTTGCTGCGAAGCCGGACTGAGGTCGATGAGGCTCGAGGGTCCAGTGACCGTGATGTCGCGCGGATCGATGCCTCCGGACGACGGTCGCGGCGCCGGTACGAGCGGCGGGCGACCCTTGACCGATGCGGCGACCTCGCGCGCGGAAACGGGCTCGTGCGCGCTCTTTGCACGCGGATCGTGCCGTGGTGACAAATCGGGTTTTGCGCGACCCGCTCCGGTCTTGTCTTTGCCCGGAGACTTCGGAAACAGCGGAAATGCCATCGGACTCGAGCTCGCCCTTCACTCGGGGGTGGCCGGCGCACATTATGTCCCCTTCGCCAGGAGGCAACAAGCGGGCCCGCGACAGGGCGAAGCTCAGCTGCGAGCGAGATTCTCGGCAGCGAATTCCCAGTTGAGGAGCTTGTCGACCACGGCCTGCGCGTAATCGGCGCGGCGGTTCTGATAATCGAGGTAGTACGCGTGCTCCCAGACATCGATCGTCAGGAGGGGCGTCTGTCCGCGGGTGAACGGCACTTCGGCGTTGGCGGTGCCCACGACCTTGAGCGAATCCCCGTCGACGACGAGCCAGCCCCATCCGCTGCCGAATTGCTTCACCGAGGTGGTGACGAGTTTCTTCTTGAAGGCGTCGAGACCGCCGAATTCCGCCTCGATCCGGTCGGCGAGCGCACCGCCAGGCTTGCCCCCGCTCTTGGGCTTGAGCGAACGCCAGTAGAAGGCGTGATTCCAGGCCTGTGCCGCGTTGTTGAACAACTCGGTCTTGTCCGGCTTTCCCGATGTCGCCATCACGATGCGTTCGAGCGCCTGTCCCTCGAACTCGGTTCCGGCGACCAGCTCGTTGACCTTGTCGACATAGCCTTTGTGATGCTTGCCATGGTGGAAGCCGACGGTGCGCGCCGAAATGATCGGTGCCAGCGCATCTTCGGGGTACGGCAGACGCAGCAGCGCGTGCGGTGTTGCGGTTTCCAATGCAGCAAGTGTTGCCATGCGCATTCTCCTATGTAGGACCAGGGACTACACGATGCTCGGCGAAACGTAGCGTTTGTGCCTAAGACGGCGCGCCAACGCGCGAATGGTTGCCGATGGCTTGCCCTGCGCGCGCTTGCTACAATTCGATCGACAGCACCGTGCCGTACGAGTTTCGCGTCCGCACGCAAGGGTGCTTTTTGGCTGTACCAACGGCGCAAGGGGAAATCCTAATGAAAAATCCGCTTGATTCGCTTTGGGGAACGGTTATCTCCGGCCTGGTCCTCACCGTAATCCTGTATTTCGTTGTCAAGAGCATTCTCGGCTAAGAAACCAAAGGGGAGACAACGATGGAATACGTTCCCGCTGTTGCGAGGTGGCTCCATTTCATGGCCGGGGTGATGTGGATCGGCCTGCTTTATTACTTCAACTTCGTGCAGGTTGCCGCACTGAAGGCTGCGACGGCCGACGGCACGGCGGCCGGCATCACCAAGCACGTCGCGCCGCGCGCGTTGCTTTATTTCCGGTGGGCCGCAGTGGTGACATGGCTCGCTGGCGCGGCGCTCTTGAGCGACAAGTTTGTCGATGCCTTCACGCTTCGGCACGGCATGGCGGGCATCGGCGTGGGTGCGTGGCTCGGCACGATCATGCTTTTCAATGTGTGGGCACTGATCTGGCCGAACCAGCAGAAGATTCTCGGGCTCAAGCCGGCGACCGACGAGGAGAAGAACAAGGCGCGCCGCGTCGCTTTCCTCGCCTCGCGCGCCAACGTCGCGCTGTCGATGCCGATGTTGTTTTTCATGGCCGGCGGCTGGTCCCACCGGGCGATCTTCGGGTTGTAACCGGCCAAGCAAAAACCTCGAACCACAGAGGCGAAAAAAACGGCCCGATGTTCCGGGCCGTTTCCTTTGGTGACGATGCGACTTAGCGCTCAGTTGTCACTCAGTCGCCATACAGCTTCTGCACACGCTCGCGCCGCTCTTGCGCCTCGAGCGATAGCGTCGCGGTCGGGCGCGCCAGCAGCCGCGGGATGCCGATCGGCTCGCCGGTTTCCTCACAGTAGCCGTAGCTGTTGTCTTCGATCATCCGCAGCGACTTCTCGACCTTCTTGAGAAGCTTCCGCTCGCGATCGCGCGTGCGCAGCTCCAGCGTGTATTCCTCTTCCAGGGTCGCGCGATCCGAAGGATCGGTCGTGATCTCGTTCTCGCGCAGATGCTGGCCGGTGTCATCGGCGTTGTTGAGGAGCTGCGCGCGAAGCTCGAGGAGGCGCTGCTTGAAGAAAGCCAGTTGCGCCTCGTTCATGTAATCGCGCTCAGGCGCCTTCAGAAGGTCCTGTTCGGTCAGTTCTTTGACTTTTTTTGCGACGCTCTTTGTTGCCACATTCCCACCTACGACGCTTTTTGTTGCCACGTTTCCACCTTCCCGCAACAACGTTCTCGCCCGCGGATTCATGCCCGGCCTCGCTACGAAGCCCCGCAGGCCGCCGTTGGCCTGCTGGAGGAAATCGTGAATTATAGCCCTATCGCGCGGCCGCAAGCCAGCCTCAGTTGTAAGCTTCAACTGGCAACCCACAGCCCCGGGGGCGCTGCGACGGGCCCGTATAATCGGGCATCTGCAAGGGCCTCTTCGCATGACGGCATCGACGCTGACCATCACCCGCCCCGACGACTGGCACGTTCATTTGCGCGACGAAGCGCTGTTGCGGTCGGTGGTCGGCGCGACCGCGCGGGTGTTCGGCCGCGCGGTGGTGATGCCCAACCTCGATCCGCCCATCACGACGGTGGCCGCCGCCGCGGCGTACCGCGAGCGGATCGCCGTGGCAACGCCTCCCGACTCGCGGTTCGCGCCGCTTCTCACCCTCTATCTCACCGACAACACGCCTGCGGAGGAAATCGTCGCGGCACGAAAGAGCGGCTTTGTTATCGGCGCGAAATACTACCCGGCCGGCGCGACCACGACTTCGGATTCCGGCGTCACGGCGCACGACCGGGTGTATCCGGCGCTGGAGGCGATGGAAAAGCACGGCCTGCCGCTGCTCATCCATGGGGAAGCGACGGCGAGCGAGGTCGACGTCTTCGATCGCGAGCGCGTGTTCGTCGAGGGCTCGCTCGCGCGCATCGTGCGCGACTTCCCAGCGCTCAAGGTCGTGCTCGAGCACGTGACGACGCACGAAGGCGCCGAATTCGTCGCGGCTGCGCCCGCCCACGTCGGCGCGACGATCACGCCGCAACATCTTAGTTATTCCCGCAACGCGCTCTTCGCGGGCGGGATCCGGCCGCACCGTTACTGCCTGCCGGTCCTCAAACGCGAATCGCACCGGCAGGCGTTGATCCAGGCCGCGACCGGCGGCAACCCGAAGTTCTTTCTGGGCACGGACTCGGCGCCGCACCTCCGCCGCGCCAAGGAGTCGGCGTGCGGCTGCGCCGGGTGCTACACGGCGCACGCCGCGCTCGAGCTTTATGCCGAGGCATTCGAGGCGGCCGGCGCCCTCGAGAGGCTGGAAGCGTTCGCGAGCTTCCACGGTCCGGACTTCTACGGCCTGCCCCGCAACACCGATACGGTGACCCTCGCCCACGAGACGTGGACGGTTCCCGACGAGTACGCGGCCGCAGACGAGGTTATCGTGCCGTTCAACGCGGGCGCGACGATGCGCTGGCGGCTCGTCGTTTGAGTGGCACGCAGTGGCCGCGTGATAAAATAGTTGCTCGAAGTCGGCCAGGCCGTCGCTGCCGACCGGGTGCAAGCCCGACGTCGGCAGAGGAAAGTCCGGGCTCCAAAGAGCGGGATGCTGGGTAACTCCCAGACGCTATAAGCCATTCGCGCGAGCGGTGGTGAAGGCGAGGAACAGGGCCACAGAGACGAGTCGCATCCTCTCATAAGGATGCGGGTGAAACGCGGTAACCTCCATCCGGAGCAACACCAAGTAAGCGGACGACGACGCTGCTCGCCGAGTCCGCGGGTAGGTGGCTCGAGCGTCGCGGTAACGCGGCGCCCAGATGAATGACGGTCATAGCGCGCTTGATTGAGCGCGCCGTAACAGAACCCGGCTTATCGGCTGGCTTCGATTTAATTTGGCGTGACGCACTGATGCCCCGCGATGAAAGTCGCGGGGCATCTCCTTTTTTATTTGCGTCGGCGCACGTCGCGCAGGATTTCGCGCGCGGCATTATGCCCGGGAATGCCAGTGACGCCGCCGCCGGGATGCGTTCCGGCGCCGCACATGTACAGGCCCTTGAGCGGGCCGCGATAGTTGCCGTGCCCGAGCACCGGCCGCGCCGAAAACAACTGGTCGAGGGCGAGCGCGCCGTGGAAGATGTCGCCGCCGATGAGCCCGAATTCACGCTCGAGATCCAACGGCGAGAATGCCTGCGAGGCAATGACGCTGGCTCCGAAGTTCGGAGCGTGCCGATCGACGGTCTCGATCATGAGCCGAGCGACTTCGGTTTTGACCTCGTCCCACGAACGACCCTCGAGAAGCTGAGGGTTGGCGTGCTGGCAAAACAGGCTCGCGACATGCTTGCCCGGCGGCGCGAGCGAGGGATCGACCAGCGACGGGATGAGCATCTCCACGATCGGTTCGCGCGACCAGCCGTATCGCCGGGCGTCGAAGTACGCGGCCTCCATGTAGGCGAGTGACGGACCG
>VBCL01000129.1:9154-9504 GCA_005888865.1 Betaproteobacteria bacterium
GTTCGAGCGCGACGTTCATGCGGAAGGTCGCCGACGCGCAGCGATAGGCCTCGATCCGCCGGCGAAAATCATCGTCGAGCGCGGCGGCATCGATCATCTGCAGATACAGCAGCTTCGGATTGACGTTGGCCACGACGCGTCGTGCGGCGATCTCGCGGCCGTCCGCGAGCGCGATGCCGGTCGCGCGCCCATCGCCGACGATCACGCGCTCGACGGCTTGCCCGACGAAGATCTCGACCCCTCGAGCCCGGGCCTCGGTCGCCATCGCCTGGGTGATCGACCCCATACCGCCCAACGCGTGTCCCCATGTCCCTCGCTTGCCGTTCACCTCGCCGAACACATGGTGCAAC
>VBCL01000505.1 GCA_005888865.1 Betaproteobacteria bacterium
TCGAACTTGGCGTTGCTGCGAACATTGGTCAGATTGCCGGTCGTCGTCCACATCATCGCGATCTTGCGCTCGAAGAAATCTTTCGGCGTCGTGCCCCACTCGACGATGCCCTCGGGATGCACCTTGTACTTGTTGACGAGGTCGATCCAGTACTGGAGCGCGCCGATCACGCCCGGCTTGTCGTAGTAGGTCTCCGTGCCCGCCGTATTCATCAGGATGGCATCGTTCTCGGTCGTCAAGCCCTGGAAGAGCCAATACGGGAACCCGGATGAGGGAATCTGCACGCCCCATTGCGTGACCTTGCCCGAGGCGTCGCGCTTGGTGAGCTTCTGCGCATAGGCGCCATCTCGTCCCACGTCGCCGGGGCCTTGTTGAGATCGAGGCCCGCATCCTTGAACATCTCCTTGTTCCAGTACAGGACGATGGTTGAACGCTGGAAGGGAATGCCCCAGGTCTTGCCTCCGGTCTGGCTGTTCTCCATGAACGCCGGATAGAAGCCCTTGACCCAGGCCTGGTCCTCGGGCGTCTTCAGATACCCGTCGAAGGGCACTACCGCGTCCTCGTCGATCAACGTGAACATGTCGGTCGACAGCAGCACCGCGGTCGTCGGCGCGTCGCCGCCCTTGACCGCCGTCAGCGCCTTGGTGATGGACTCCTGGTAGGAGCCGGCATAGATCGGCCGCACCTTGATGCCGGGGTTTTCCTTTTCGAAATCGGCCGCCAGCCCGTCGACGATCTTGGTAATGGGCCCGCCCACCGCAACCGGGTAATAGAACGAAATCTCGACCGGCGCCTGCGCGAGCGCAAGCGCCGAGAGCGCCGAGGTAAGGAAACCAGCGAGTCCACAGAAAAGTCTCTTCATCATCGTCCCCCGTTGTGTCTCATGTGCCAGGGTTCACTGCGTTCACCCGGGCGGTCCTTTAATCTAGGCAAACATCGTTGCGCCGTGGTGACTGGGCTCGAGGTCCACGCGAGCTCCTTTCACCCCGTCAAAAAAATGCTGGGCTCCAGGAGCCCACGACACGCGGGTGCGATCGCCGGACGCCAGGCCCGTCCGGCCGGCGACGCGCGCCGCGAATGCGTGTGCGCCGATACGACACGTGATAAGCGAATCGGCGCCGAGATATTCGAGCGTTTCGACCTGCGCCTCCACGCCCGTCTCGCGTCCGAGCGCGACATGCTCCGGGCGAACGCCCATCGTCGCCGCGGAGAGCTCGGCGCCCGCAACGAGGGGACCGGTCGTTCCTGCGATCACTGCACCGCCGGCACCCTCAGCGAGCGGAAGCAGATTCATCGGCGGCGTCCCGATGAAACGCGCCACGAAGATGTTCGCCGGTGTCTCGTAGAGGTCGACCGGCGTTCCGTTCTGCTCGATACGGCCGGCGTTGAGCAGGATGACGCGGTCGGCCATCGTCATCGCCTCGACCTGATCGTGGGTGACGTACACCATCGTGATGCCCAGCTCGCGCTGGAGCTGACGGATCTCCTGGCGCATCTCCTGGCGGAGCTGCGCGTCGAGATTCGACAGCGGCTCGTCCATCAGGCAGACCGGCGCTTCGGCGATGATCGCGCGACCCAGTGCGACACGCTGCTGTTGTCCGCCAGAGAGTTGCGAGGGCTTGCGATCGAGGAGCTTCGACAGGCCGAGCAGGCCCGCGACGCGTTTCAGGCGTACTTCACGCTCCGCGTCGCGGACCTTGCGCACGCGCAGGCCAAAGACGATGTTCTCGGCGACCGAAAGATGCGGAAACAGCGCGTAGGATTGGAAAACCATCGCGATGTTCCGCTGTGCCGGTGGCAGGCGGGTCACATCGCGACCGCCGATGAGGATACGCCCCTGATCGGCCGGCTCGAGGCCGGCGATCAGGCGCAGTGTGGTCGACTTGCCGCAGCCCGAGGGTCCGAGGAGCACGTTGAGCGTGCCCTCGTCGAACGCAAACGAGAGTCCGTCCACCGCGCGGACCTGGCCGTCGGCAGTCGTCCAGTGTTTGCTGATGTTCTCGGCGGCAATTGCCGACACGCTCGGTCCCTTCGGGCGCACCGGCGAATGCCTGCCGCGCGCCACGGCCGGCAATCATAGCAAACCCGGTCCCCGGGGCTAGGCAAACAGAGCGCGCAGTGCAGCGCCCGGATCGGCGGCGCGCATGAACGCCTCGCCGACGAGGAACGCGTGGACCCCGGCCGCGCGCATCCGCGAGACGTCACCCCGGGCGAGGATGCCGCTTTCGGTCACGACGACCCGCCCCTTCGGAACGCGTGGGAGGAGGCTCAGCGTAGTCTCCAGCGCGACATCGAAGGTGCGCAGATTACGATTGTTGATCCCGATGAGCGGCGTGGCGAGGCGCAGCGCCCGCTCGAGCTCGGCCGCATCGTGGACTTCGGCGAGCACCGCGATGCCGAGCTCGCGAGCCGCCGCCTCCAGGGCCGCCAGCCGATCGTCGTCGAGCGCAGCGACGATGAGCAGGATGCAATCCGCGCCGAGCGCACGCGACTCGGCGACCTGGTACTCGTCGACGATGAAATCCTTGCGCAGCACGGGCAGCGCGCATGCCGCGCGCGCTGCCGAGAGGTGCTCGGGTGCGCCCTGGAAATAGTCTCGGTCGGTCAGCACGGAGAGGCATGTCGCCCCGCCCGCTTCGTAGCGACCCGCGATTCCTGCAGGATCGAAGATCGGCCGGAGCACGCCACGGCTCGGGCTCGCCTTCTTGATCTCCGCAACGACGCCCGCCGCGCCGGCTTCGATCCGGTCGCGCAATGCACCCACACCTCGCGCAGCGCGGCAAGCGGCCGCACTGCGCGCGCCGCAGCAACTTCCTTGGCCTTGGTGGCGAGGATCCGGGCGAGGATGTCGCCGTCGGCCGGTTGTGCCGGAGTCACGATCCCCTCTCCTACCGGCCGAGCTTCTGGGTGGTCGCGACGAACGCGTCGAGCTTTTTCCTCGCCGCACCCGAGGCGATCGATTCGCGGGCACGCGCGATGCCCTCCGCGATCGACACTGCCAGCCCCGCGGCGTAGAGACCCGCGCCGGCGTTGAGCACGACAATTTCGCGCGGCGTGCCGTCGACGTTGGAAAGCGCCTCGAGGATCATCTCCTTCGATTCTGCCGCGCCGCTTACCTTCAGACCTCGGTGCGACTTCATGTGCAGGCCGAAGTCCTCGGGGTGGATCTCGTACTCGCGCACCTCGCCTTCCTTGAGC
>VBCL01000130.1 GCA_005888865.1 Betaproteobacteria bacterium
TCCCCGAGCACCCCGTGGTGTTCTACAAAGCCGAGACCTGCATCGTCGGTGCCAACGACAACATCATGCTGCCGCCCGAGTCCACGCATACCGACTGGGAAATCGAGCTGGGCGTGATCATCGGCAAGACCGCGCGCTACGTCGACAAGAAGGATGCCCTCAAGCACGTTGCGGGCTATTGCGTGGTCAACGACGTGTCGGAGCGCGAATATCAGATGAAACGCAGCGCATCGCAGTGGAGCAAAGGAAAGGGCTGCGACACCTTCGGCCCGATCGGGCCGTGGCTCGTCACCACCGACGAGATCAAGGATCCGCAGAACCTCGACATGTGGCTCGACGTCAACGGCGAGAAGCGACAACGCGGCAACACGCGGACGATGATCTTCGGCGTCGCCGACCTCGTTGCCGACGTCTCGAAATACATGACGCTGCTGCCTGGCGACATCATCACCACCGGCACGCCTCCGGGCGTGGGCATGGGGATGAAGCCCGAGCCCAAATACCTCAAGGCCGGCGACGTCGTGACACTTGGCATCGCCGGTCTCGGTGAGCAGCGGCAGAGTGTGGTTGCCTTCAAGGGGAAGAAGTAATCGCAGCGCGTCCGCACGCGATGCGAGCTTCCTCGAGCGCGACCAGCGCCGCGGTCACGCGAGCGCGGTCGCGCGACGAATATCTGTATCCGCCGCTCGTGCCGTATCGTACCGGACGCCTCGCGCTCGATCGCGTGCACACGATGTACTGGGAGGAATGCGGCAATCCGCGCGGCGTGCCGGTCGTGTTCCTGCACGGCGGTCCGGGTGGTGGCATCGCCCCCGACCACCGGCGCTATTTTGATCCGTCGTTCTACCGCATCATTCTCTACGACCAGCGCGGGTCCGGGCAGTCGACGCCGCTCGGCGAGCTCGCTGACAACACGACCAATCATCTGGTCGCCGATCTGGAACGCCTGCGCACGCACCTCGGCAGCGAGAGGTGGCTGGTGTTCGGCGGCTCGTGGGGATCTACGCTGGCGCTGGCGTATGCCGAAGCCCATCGTGAGCGGGTGCTGGGACTCGTGCTGCGCGGTGTATTCCTCGCGCGGAGCTGGGAAATTCGCTGGTTCATGGTCGACATGCGCAACTTCTTCCCCGAGGCGTGGAATGCCTTCGCGAGCTTTCTGCCCGAGGCCGAACGCGGCGACCCGCTCGCGCACTACTACCGGCGTCTGACTCACCCGGACCCGTCGGTGCATATGCCCGCGGCGCACGCCTGGAGCCGCTACGAGAGCTCGTGCTCCACGCTGCTGCCCGATCCCGACCTGGTCGCACACTTCGACGAGGATGCCGCCGCGCTGGCGATCGCCCGCATCGAGGCGCACTACTTCGTGAACGGCCTCTTCCTCTCCGGAGACGCGCTGCTCGAAGGCGTGGCGCGGCTGCGCGATATTCCGTGTTCGATCATCCAGGGCCGATACGACGTCGTCTGCCCGATTCGCAGCGCCGACGATCTGCACCGCGCGTGGCCCGAGGCGGAGTACATGGTCGTGCCCGACGCGGGTCACTCGGCGCGGGAGCCCGGCATCGCCCGCGAGCTGGTGGCGGCGACCGATCGCTTTCGCGCGAGGCTCGGCTAGGGATTCCGCAACGAGGCACCCATGGCCGCCATCGAGCGTATCGAGCTGTCGTTCGTCGACCTGAAGCCGAAGGTCAGGCGCACCGACGCGATCCAGAGCTTCGTCTCCCAGCAGACACCGCTGGTGCGCATCTTCGACCGCGACGGTGCGGTCGGCACCGGCTACAGCTACACGATCGGCACGGGCGGGTCGTCGATCATGGCGCTCATCGCCGATCACCTCGCGCCGCTGTTGATCGGCCGGGACGCCGAGCGCGTCGAGTCGATCTGGCGCGATCTGCTGTTCCACACTCATGCGACCAGCGTCGGCGCGATCACGGCGCTCGCGCTCGCCGCGCTCGACACGGCATTGTGGGACCTGCGGTGCCGCCGCGCGAAACTTCCGCTCTCGGTCATTGCTGGCGGCGCCAAGGAGTCCTGCCCGCTCTACACCACCGAAGGCGGCTGGCTGCATCTGACGCCGTCAGCGCTTGTCGACGACGCGCTCGCCGCCAAAGCCAAGGGTTTCGGCGGCGCGAAGATCAAGATCGGCCGGCCACACGTCGCCGAGGACGTCGAGCGCCTGCGCGCGGTTCGCGAGGCGGTCGGCGCGGACTGGGACATCATGACCGACGCCAATCAGGGCTTCACGCTCGCCGAGGCGATCCGCCGGGCGCGCCATCTCGAAGCGCTCGACATCGCCTGGTTCGAGGAGCCGCTGCCCGCCGACGATCTCGCCTCCCATGTCGAGCTTGCACGTCACACGTCGGTGCCGATCGCCGTCGGCGAATCGCTTTACAGCGCGAGCCAGTTCAAGGATTACCTGCAAGCAGGGGCCTGCTCGATCGTGCAGGTCGACGTGGCGCGCATCGGCGGGATCACGCCCTGGCTCAAGGTCGCGCACCTCGCCGAGACGTTCAACGTGCCGGTGTGCCCGCACTTTTTGATGGAATTGCACGTGGGGCTCTGTTGCGCCGTGCCCAACAGCCGCTGGGTCGAGTACATACCACAGCTCGACTCGATCACGCGGACCCAGCTTGCGATTCGCGACGGCCGCGCGTATCCGTCGTCCGAACCCGGCCTCGGGATCGACTGGGACTGGGACGCGATCGCGCGAGTGCGCGATGCAGCTCCCACGGTGATCGCTACGGCTTGACCCGAAACGCGGTGAGATGGAACGACAGATCGATGTTGTCGGCGACGAAAGGCAGGCCGAAGGTCATGCCGAAGTCCGAGCGCTTGATCGACGACACGACCGCGACGCCGCAGCCCTGCTGTCCGCTACCCCACTCCGGACCACATTCCAGGCGCTCCACTTTGACGGCGACCGGGCGTGTCACGTTGCGCAGCGTCAGCTCGCCGGATGCGCCGGCGAGGCCGGTGTCGTCGAAGGTGAGCTGCGTCGAGCGAAAGTGCACGGTGGGAAAGCGCACGGCGTCGAACATGTTCTCGCTGCGGATGAAATTGTCGCGGATCGACCAGCCCGTATCGACCGACGAGGCCTCGATGGCGAAGTCGATGCTGCCGGCATGAGTGTCGGCGTCGAGCACGATCGTGCCTTGCGCGCGGCCGAATTGTCCTCGCAGCGTGCTCAGCCAGAAATGTCCCACTGCGAATTCCCCTCGAGTCGTCTCCGGATCGATCCGGAACACCTCGGGCTCGGCTCTCGCGCTGGAAACCCCGAGTGACCACGCTGCCAGCGCGAGGACCGCGCATGCGGCGAGCCGTGTTGTCTCACTCGCGATAGGCTTCGACCGGAATCGAGATCCTGACTTCATCGGCAGGTGCCAGCGGGATGCCGCGCGTCATGCCCCAGTCCGAGCGCTTGATTGTCGTCGTCGCGTCCGCCCCGCACATCGGCTTCCGGCTGAGCGGGTTCTCGATGCAGGCGAAGTTGTCGACCTTGAGCGTCACCGGCCTGGTTACGCCGAGCATCGTGAAATCACCGACGACCTCGACGACGCGATCGCCGTCGAAGCGGACGCTGCTCGAGCGGAAAGTCAGTGTGGGGGAGCTTGCGACATTGAAGTAGGACGGTCCCTTCAGGACATCGTCGAGCCTTGGCTCGCTCGATCGTACCGACGCCGGATCGATCAGGACGTTGACGGTCCCGGTCCTGGCTACGCGGTCGAGCGTGATCTTGCCCGACACCTTGGTGAAGGCGCCGCGCTGCAGCGTCAGGCCGAGGTGGCGAACTTCGTATTGCGGCTGCGAGTGCGCCGGATCGATCGAATAGGTTTCCTCCGCTGCGCCCGCCGAAAAAGCAAGAGTCCACGCGAGCGCGGCGATGGTCGTTCGGATCATGGGGCCGGTTCCCGATACGCCTCGATCGGCAGGATCAGCCTGACCTCGTCGCCTACGGACCTGGGGGCTCCATATTTCATGCCCCATTCGGAGCGCTTGATCGTGGCGGCGGCTTCGGCGCCACACATCGGTCTCTTGTTGGACGGATGCTCGCCGCAGACGAAGTTCGATACCTTGAGCGAAACCGGCTTGGTGACGCCGATCATGGTCAACTCGCCCTCCGCGCCGACGACCCGGTCTCCGTCGAAGACGAGGTTGGAGGACTTGAACGTCATCGTCGGGTACTGGCCGACGTTGAAAAAGTTCTCGCTCTTCATGTTGGTGTCGAGGCGTGGATCGATCGTCCGTATCGAGGTGGTATCGATGGTGACGTCGATCGTCCCCTTCTTCGCCGCGCGGTCGAGCGTGATCTGCCCGGTGGCTTTGCTGAACGAGCCCCGTTGCAGCGAGAAGCCCATGTGCTGCACCTCGAACATCGGCTGCGAGTGCACCGGATCGATCGTGTAGGTCTCCTCGGCCTGCGCAGCGACGGCGGACAGAACGAATGCGGACGCGATCGTGGCAGCAGCAAGACGATGAAACACGACGGCTCCCTCACGAAACATGGACGCTCCTCCAATCGAGACGCGATGGTGATCCGTTTCCCTACCGAGAAACGGCAAACATTATCGGTGGATGTTTTATTCCGGAGCTTAGCCCTGCACGGGCGGCAACACCATCCTGACGCGGACGATCACGTCGTTGGCCACCGTTTCGGTGTCGGCCCACTCCTTTTCCCCGACGCGGTAGTCGAGCCGCTTCAGAGTGAAGTTCCCCTCCGCCAGGCTGTTGCCAGACGCGTCCTTCTTCAGCGCAAACGGGACGACCGCGTCCTTGGTAACACCCTTGATCGTCAGCGCGCCCGCGACCTCGTACTTGTCCGGACCAACGTTGCGGATCGAGCTGGAGACAAACTTCGCGACCGGAAATTTCGACGTATCGAACCACAGCGGGCGCTTGAGCTCGGTCTCGGACTCTTCGCTCGCCAGATCGATGCTGCCAAGATCGATCTCGAGATCCGCCTTCGAGCGGTCCAGGTCTTTAGGAACAAAGACGATGTTGGCCTTCCACTTGCGGAAGCGGCCCTCGACGTTGACCCCCATCTGCTTGGACACGAATCGGATCTCGCTCTTGTCGATGAGCACCCCCTGCGCGCCCGCCTGCGTGGCGGCCAGCAGCAGGGCGCCAAGGGGCGGGACGAACGAACGGAACATGACCATGGTAAGGCTCATCCTTTCGAGGGGCGCCGGGGCCGGGCGGCAGGGAACATGCGCCAGAGCACGGTATCGCGGTCGATCACGTGGTGCTTGAGCGCCGCCGCCGCATGCACACAGACCAGCATGAGCAGTGTGAAGTTCAACGTCACGTGGCAAGCCCGAAGCACGGTCGCCAGCCCCTTGTCCTTGGGCACGAGGTCAGGCAGCGGCACGAGGCCCAGGTAGACCACCTGCACGCCGGTGGCAGAGCTGTACAGCCAGCCGCTGATGGGGATCACCAGCAGCAGAACGTAGAGCATCGCGTGCGAGATCGCCGCGCCACGCCGCTGCCAGTCGGGCATCGGGGGCGGAGGCGGCGGCGGATGCCACCCGCGCCAGGCGAGCCGCGCGCACGAGAGCAGGAACACCGTGAGGCCAATCGACTTGTGCCAGGCGTACCACTGGAGCTTCTGGCGCGACAGCGGCAGATCGACCATCGACAATCCGAGCGTGAAGCCGCAGACGATCAACGCAGCGATCAACCAGTGCAGCGCGATCGCGGTACTCGTATATCTCGGTGCGCCAATGGATGTGGTCATCGCCGGCAGCCGTGTCATCCGCACTCGCGGGACCCGCCGTATAATGCCACGAACCTTTTCCGTCGCTTTTCGTGATCTGCTGCTTGCGCGTCAACACGGGGCCCTGATTCATTGGCCGGCCGGTTCTTCGGGCGCGCGTGGGCATCATCACCTCCATGACCCTCAACCAACGCTGGCTCGCGCGGAGCCGCGCCGCCGTCTGGCATCCGTGCACGCAGATGAAGCAGCACGAGACGCTGGCTCTGGTGCCGATCGCGCGCGGGCAAGGCCCGTGGCTGTATGACTTCGACGGGCGGCGCTATCTGGACGCCGTCAGCTCGTGGTGGGTGAATCTCTTCGGCCATGCCCACCCCGCGATCGGCACGGCGATCGGTTCACAGCTCGCCGAGCTCGAACACGCGATGCTCGCTGGCTTCACGCATCGGCCCGTGATCGAGCTCTCCGAGCGTCTGGCGGCGCTGGCGCCCGGCAAGCTTGGTCATTGCTTCTACGGCTCGGACGGCGCCTCGGCGGTCGAGATCGCGCTCAAGATGAGCGTCCACTACTGGCGCAACCGCGGCCTGCCCGGGAAGAACGGGTTCGTGAGCGTCGAGAATGCATACCACGGCGAAACGCTGGGCGCCCTGTCGGTGACCGACGTGGCGCTGTTTCGCGACGCGTACGCCCCGCTGCTGCGCAGGAACATCGTCGCGCCCTCGCCCGACGCGAGGCTCGCCGCACCCGGCACGTCCGCGCGTGATCACGCGCTTGCCGCCGCGAGCTCGCTCGAAGCGATCCTCGCCGAATGCCATGCCACGACCGCTGCGCTCATCCTCGAGCCGCTGGTGCAAGGTGCCGCGGGCATGGCCATGCACGACCCGGCGTACCTCGCTCGCGCCCGCGAGCTGTGCACGCGTCATGACGTGCATCTAATCGCCGACGAGATCATGACGGGGTTCGGCCGCACCGGGACGATGTTCGCCTGCGAGCAGGCAGGAATCGCGCCCGATCTCCTGTGCCTGTCCAAAGGCATCACCGGCGGATATCTGCCGCTCTCCGTCGTGCTCACGACCGACGAGATCTACGCGGCGTTCTACGACGACGACGTCGCGCGTGCTTTCCTGCACTCGCATTCGTATACGGGCAATGCGCTTGCCTGCCGGGCCGCGCTGGCGGTGCTCGATCTGTTCCGCGACCAGGACGTGATCGCGCACAATCGCGATCGCGCTGGGAGGCTCACCGCGCTCGCCCAACCGCTCGCGGCGCATCCGAAGGTTCGAAACTTCAGGCAGCTCGGCATGATCTGGGCGTTCGACATCGACTCGGGGCGGACGGATTTTTCGCGATGGTGCTTCGCCCAGGCACTGGATCGCGAGCTGTTGCTGCGGCCGATCGGCAAGACGGTGTACTGGATGCCGCCGTACGTGCTCGACGACGACGAGATGGCGCTCCTGGCCGAGCGCACGCTGGAGATCGTGGCGTGCGCCTGACCTCTCGCGCCCGTTCTCTCCTCGCGCTCTTCGCGTGGCTCGCCGCGGACGGCGCCGGCGCCGCGCTGCCGCGCGAGATCGCCCACGCATTTCTCGAAGCGCAGATCCCGCTCTCCGCGGTCAGCGCGTATGTGCAGGAGATTGGCGAAGCGCGGCCGCTCGTCTCGCACCAGCCGGCGAAGCCGATGAACCCGGCGTCGACGATGAAGCTCGTCACGACCTTCGCCGGCCTGGAGCTCCTCGGGCCCGACTATCGCTGGAAGACCGAGGCTTACGCCGCGGGCGCCATCGTCGACGGCGTGCTCGAAGGCGATCTCGTGCTCAAGGGTTACGGCGACCCCAAGATCACGATCGAGCAATTCCAGGCGCTCATCTCCGCCTTGCGCGCCACCGGCCTCGCCACGATCCGCGGCGATCTCGTGCTCGACCGCAGCTACTTCGCGCCGTCGCCACACGATCCGGCGGCCTTCGACGCCGAGCCGCTCAAGCCATACAACGTCGGCCCGGATGCGCTGCTCGTCAACTTCAAGAGCGTGCGCTTCGTCTTCACGCCGAATGCGGCGGGCGACGCGACCGAAGTCCGCATGGAGCCGCCACTCGCCGCGGTCGCCCTGCACGGCGCGCCGCGCCTGGTCGGTGGCGAATGCAACGACTGGCGCGGCGGCCTGGCGGCCTCGTTCGCCAACCGCGCCGATCATGCCGATGCGACCTTCGGGGGCCGCTATCCGTCCGGCTGCGGCGAGCGCGATTGGTACATCGCGCTGCTCGACCACGCGCATTACGTTCACGCCATGTTCGCGCGCTATTGGAGCGACGCGGGCGGCTCGTTCGCGGGCGGCGTGCACGAAGGTAAGGCTCCGCCCGGATCGACGCCGCTCGCGACGTTGCAATCGCCTCCGCTCTACGACGCGGTGCGCGACATCAACAAGCTTTCGAACAACGTGATGGCGCGTCAGCTCTTCCTGACGCTCGCGACGAGCGCGCACGCGCTGCCTGCGACCACAGTGCGCGCGGCCGACGCCGTGCGCCGCTGGCTCGCGAAGCGCAAGCTTGGTTTCCCCGAACTGGTGCTGGAGAACGGCTCCGGCCTCTCGCGCCGCGAGCGCATCGCAGCGAAGAGCATGGCGCGGCTGCTCCTCGCCGCCGATGGCAGCCGCGTGCGCGGCGACTACGTCAGCTCGCTCGCGGTGGCGGCAACCGACGGCACGATGCGCAAGCGGTTCGCCGACGAAAGTGTCGCCGACCAGGCACTGCTCAAAACCGGGACGCTGGAAGGTGTACGCGCGCTCGCGGGATACGTGCTCGGGCACGCAGCCAGGCGTTATGTCGTCGTCTGCTTCGTCAATCACCCGAATGCCGCGCACGCTCAGCGCGCGCTGGACCTGCTCGTCGAGCGTGTCTACGCCGGCGACTTCGATCGATCGGTCAAATGAGTGCCGAGGCCCTGATCGAGCGCTTCGCCTAACCGGTCGTCGCCCCGGCTCATTTGGTAACTGAGCCGGGGCCCAAGTTCGACGTTGCTGCGAAAGCCCAGCAACTTGGATCCCGGCCTTCGCCGGGATGACGCAACTGTCTCCTTGCACGCGACTCGCGAATACGCATCGCTTGCATGTCGACA
>VBCL01000510.1:0-332 GCA_005888865.1 Betaproteobacteria bacterium
GCCTGCTCGCGACGAACGCGGGCGGCGTGAACGTGGTCCTCGTGCGACTCGAAGATTTCATACGCGAGTCTGGTAGCGAGGCGCGCGCCGTTCTCCAGCAAGCAAGCCGCGAGTTGCGTCACGCGCTGAGTCAGCACGCGCGTCGCGTGAAGATACCCACCGTGCTCGCGATCTTCCCGCCATCACCCCGGGCGCCGGAAGCACTCGTATCTGACCTGGAAGCAGCGACCCGTCTTCTCGTTGCGGATGCGCGCCCGTCGCCTGGGATTGTCCTGCTGACGGCCGAGGAGATGGACCTCGTGACGACGGGTGAGCGCTACGACCCGTTGGGC
>VBCL01000510.1:458-1356 GCA_005888865.1 Betaproteobacteria bacterium
AGGACGGAGTCGACGGAATCGCGATCCCCGAGGCCCTGGCGTGGATTCAACGGTTCGCCGTGGAGGAGCAGGCGCGAGGAACGCTCGTCTGCCTGGTCAGCAAGAACGCCGAGCGCGACGTGCTCGACGTGCTCGAGAAACGATCGGACATGGTGCTCAAGGCCGAGCACGTCGTCGCGCACCGCATCAACTGGGACCCGAAGTCACGCAACATTGCGTCGCTCGCGCGCGCCCTGGACATCGGGCTCGATGCTTTCGTGCTGCTCGACGACAATCCCCTCGAGTGCGCGCAGGTGCAGGCGGAGCTTCCGCAAGTCGTGACGCTACAAGTTCCGCCGGACGACGAGGTCGAGTCTTTCCTCTCGCACCTGTGGACTTTCGATAAGTTGGCGGTCACAGACGAGGACGCGCGTCGCACGAACATGTACCGCGAGAACGCCGCGAGGCACGAGCTGGAGAACTCGACAACCGACATTGCCGAATTCATCGCCTCGCTCGGGCTCGTCATCGATATCGCCCCCCCGCGAGAGGACGAATGGCCGCGGGTCGCGCAGCTCACCCAACGCACCAACCAATTCAACTTCACCACGGTGCGACGCACCGAGCCGGAAATGCGCGCGCTCCCGGGCAGCGGGTGCACGGTGCTGCGCGTGAATGTGCGCGATCGCTTCGGTGACTATGGCCTCGTGGGGGTCGCCGTTACCGAGCCGTCGGGCGACGTGCTCACCGTCGACACTCTTCTCGTCAGCTGCCGGGTCCTCGGGCGCGGGGTCGAGCACGCGATCCTACGCCGGCTCGGCGAAATGGCGAAAGACCGCGCGCTGCTCCACATTCACTTGCCCTATGCGCCCACGCCGCGGAACGAGCCGGCGCGCGCGTTCGCCGAGAGCTTCGCGTC
>VBCL01000510.1:1490-4392 GCA_005888865.1 Betaproteobacteria bacterium
CGCCGGCCTCGGAGCAGAGGAGGGGCTCGACCTCGTTGGCTTCGTCGTCCAACATGAATCGCTCCGAGCGGTACGCGAAGCTTGCCCGCGAGCTCGTGTCGGGCCGCGCCGTCCTCGCCGCGTTGCGCGCGGGGGAGAGCCGCGAGCGAACCTTGCCAGGCAACCCCGAAATGCCCGCCACGGACACTGAGCGCAAGCTGCTCGAGCTATGGCAGGAGCTGCTCGAGATCGAAGGGCTTGGGGTAGCCGATGACTACTTCGCGCTCGGAGGCACCTCGCTGCTTGCGGCGACCTTGTTCGCGGAAATCGCGCGGCGCTTCAGCGTGAAACTTCCGCTCAGTACCATCGTGGAGGCGCCGACGGTGCGCGCGCTCGCGCGTCACGTCGAACCGCAGCGGAGGGAGCGTTCGGGCGTGCTCGTCGAGCTCAGGCAGGGGAGTCCGCGCAACTTCTTCCTCATCCACGATGGCGACGGCGATGGCGCGCCGCATGCCACCCGACGTTGCGGTGTTCGGTATCGCTCCCCGCTGCATCGCGAGGGTGCCGCTCGCGCACGCGCGCATCGAGGACATGGCGGCGTTCTATGTCGAACAGGTGCGCAACAAGCAGGCGCACGGTCCCTACCTGCTCGGCGGCATGTGCGCCGGCGCAGTGATCGCATACGAGATGGCATCGCAGCTGACGAGGGCGGGTGAACGCGTCGACCTCGTGGCTCTGCTCGATGCCGCGACACCTCAGGCGAAGAAGCGGGCGCGCATCGCGAAGCAGCGCCTCGGCCGTCTTTCGCAAGCGCTCGCGGATGCACGCGGCGCGGAGGGCGTGCTCGTGGAGCGCGTCCGCGCCGCCGTCCAGATAACGTCCCGCAAGCTCGTCAATGCGCTGAGCTGGGAGGCTACGCGGCGCGCGCGCGGTTCAGGCTGCTTCGAGAACTGCTCGCGCGCCAAAAACCATGGCCGACATTCATTCCGGCGCTCAGCGTACGCGAGACTTACGATTCCGCGGAGGCGCGCTACGTGCCGAGGGCGCTCTCCGACGCGAGGATCGTGCTCGTGCGCGCGCGCGCCGGCGAAGCAGCCGATACGCCTTATCGCGAGATTTACGTCGATGGCGTTCTAGGCTGGAGCGCCGTCGCACGGCGGCTCACCGTGGTCGACGTGGAGGGCGGTCATTCCAGCATGCTGCAGGAGCCGTTCGTGGCGTCCCTCGCAGCGGCTTTGATGCCGTACGTGATGGAGAGGAGCGAGCGACGCCACGGCGCGGTGGCGAGAATGAGGCCATGAGCGACATCGACGTCGCCGTCGTCATCGTCACGTACAAGACCGCGGACCTGACCATCGACTGTCTGCGATCGGTCGCGGCCGAGCGGTTGACACCGCGCATCCCAATCCGCGCGATCGTCGTGGACAACGCCTCCGACGACGCATCGTCCATCTCCCGGGCGATCGAGGCGAATGGCTGGTCGTCATGGGTCACTCTCGTGATTGCGCCGAGGAACGGCGGCTTCGCGTACGGCAACAATGTGGGCTTCCAGCGCGCGTACGAAGACGGACCGCCCGCGTACGTACACCTGCTCAACCCCGACACGGTGGTTCGCAGAGGCGCGATCAGCGCGCTGGTCCATTTCCTCGAGGCGCACCCCGACGCCGGTATTGCTGGCAGCAGCTTCGAGAACCTCGATGGCAGTGACTGGCCGATCGCGTTCCGCTTTCCGTCGATCCTGAGCGAGCTCGACGCGGGTCTGGACCTCGGGGTCGCGACGCGCCTGCTCCAGCGTTGGGTGGTCGCCAAGCACATGAGCCCGGTCGCGCAGCCGATCGATTGGGTACCGGGGGCCTCGATGATGATTCGCCGCGCAGTACTCGACTCGATCGGCGGCCTCGACGAGAACTACTTCCTTTACTACGAAGAGACCGATTTCTGCTTTCGCGCGAGGAAGGCGGGCTTCTCGACCTGGTACGTGCCCGAGAGCCGCGTCATGCACATCGCGGGTCAGAGTACGAGGATCACCGAGCGCAATGGGACGCCGAAGCGGTTGCCGGCCTACTGGTTCGAGTCGCGCCGCCGGTACTTTGCAGCGACTCACGGTCTGCAGTACGCGATGGCGGTCGACCTCGTCGCGCTGCTCGCGCACGGGTTGGGCGCGCTGAAGCGCATCGCCCAGCGGCGCACCGATCGTGGGGTTCCGTGCTTTCTTCAAGATCTCGCGAAGCACAGCGCGCTGCGGCCGAAGAACCGTGTGCTGCCCTCGATCAAGTGCTTCGTGCCAAGCGCATGAGGCGACACGGCGTCGGTTGACATTCGCCTCGCCGTGACGCCGGCTGCGTACGAACGCCGAATCTAGCTTTGTGGGCTGTCCGAACCTAGATTGCAGAGGGTATCGCAGGACCGTCGGTGTCTGCCCACGGAGCGCTATTTTTCGGTAGCCGCGAGCCAGGGGCTCCGATGCACTGGGCGCGAGCGGTGCGAATGCGGTTGCGTATTCACAGGGGGAGCAGCAAACCGCTAGCCTGCGTGGTGGGCGATCTCAGCTTGGTGCGCGCGCTGGGACGAGGCAACATCCCCGTTGCGGTCACCACGAGCGAGCGCCAATCCAAGGTCGGGTTCTCCCGCTACTGCGTCGCCGTCGTTCCCACGCCGAGCTGGGTCGACGATCCCGAGGCCGCTCTGGCGGCCGTCATCGCCTGGAGCGAGCAGCAGCGGGAGCCGCCAGTGCTCTTCTATCAGGGCGACCACGATTTGCTCGCTGCGTCGCGCGGCCGTGAGCGCATGGCAGGGCATCTTCGCTGCGTGCTGCCGCCCGCAGAACTGGTGGAGAATCTGGTCGACAAGCAACGCTTCGCGGCTTTTGCCGAGCGGCGAAAACTTCCCGTGCCTTTGACTCGAACGTTGTGCAGAGGAAAGG
>VBCL01000511.1 GCA_005888865.1 Betaproteobacteria bacterium
TGGAGAGCCGAAGTGAGCTCGAAGGTCTACTCAGGGTTATCGAAACGTACGAATCCGATTTCGTCGTGCAGGCGGCCATCGAGGGCGGCGAGGATCGCATCGTGAGCTATCACGGTTACGTCCGCCCGGGCGGCCAGGTGATGGCCGAGTTCACCGGGCGGAAGTTGCGGACGGCGCCGCGTCTCTATGGTTTTTCGACCTATATCGAGATCA
>VBCL01000506.1 GCA_005888865.1 Betaproteobacteria bacterium
GGTCGCGCCCAGCGCCTTGGCGCGCTTGGTCGTCGCCTCGAGGTCGTCGACGCCGACGTAGGCGAGCCATTGCGGCGGGGTCTTGTCATCCGTCATCATGCCGCCGCCGGTGCCTTCGCCGACGCCGATCATGGTGTACGTTCCGCCGCCTCCCGGCATGGGCGTGTCCTGCAGCTGCCAGCCGAAGAGCTGGCCGTAAAACGTTTTCGCCTTGGCGAGGTCCTTGGTATGCAATTCGACGTGTACGAACGGGTTTGCCATGGTGGAACTCCTTGGAAGCAGCGCGGCGGCCGGCCGCTGGCGGTCAGAATATTTTGCTGCAGACGCGTGACCCGAGAATGACCAGAAGACACTGCGGAGGCGCCCGAGTTTCGAGGCGAGTTCGCAGCGCCCGCCTGCGATAATAGGCTCGTGCCCCTCCCCATCGACGTCGATTACGCCCGCCAACTCGATCGACAGGACGTCCTCGCGCGCTTTCGTGGCGAGTTCGTGATCGACGATCCAGACGTCATCTATCTCGACGGCAATTCGCTGGGTCGATTGCCCAGGCGCTGCATCGGTCGGATGCATGATGCGATCGATCGTCAATGGGGCGAGCGCCTGATTCGGGCCTGGGGCGACGATTGGTTCGGCGCGCCGCAACGGATCGGAGCGAAGATCGCGCAGCTCCTCGGTGCGGCGGCCGACGAGGTGATCGTCGCCGATTCGACGTCGGTCAACTTGTTCAAGCTGGTCATGGCCGCCTTGCAGGCCCGACCCGGTCGGACGAGGGTGGTGACCGACGAGCTCAACTTTCCCTCGGATCTCTACGTCCTGCGCGGCGCGCTGCGACTGGCGGGCGCCGACTACCGCCTGGAGGTCGTGCGCGCCGATGACGGCATGAGCGTGTCCGCCGACGCGCTGGCGGGATCGATCGACGAGCGCACGGCGCTGGTGACGCTGTCGCACACCGCGTTCAAGAGCGGATACGTCCACGACATGGCCCAAGTGACGAACCTCGCCCATCGCGCCGGGGCGCTGATCCTGTGGGACCTGAGCCATTCAGTCGGGGCCATGCCGCTCTCGCTCGACGAAGCCGCGGTGGATCTGGCGGTGGGGTGCACCTACAAATACCTGAACGGCGGGCCGGGTGCGCCGGCGTTCCTCTACGTCCGCCGCGATTTGCAGGAGCGGCTCGTCAACCCGGTCTGGGGCTGGTTCGGCCAGCGCGAGCCGTTCGACTTCGGGCTCGAGTACGACCGGGCACCGGGGATTGCACATTTCCTCACCGGCACGCCGGCGACGCTTTCGCTGCTGGCGATCGAGCCGGGCGTCGACTTGTTGCTCGAAGCGGGCCTGTCTCGCCTGCGTGAGAAATCGGTGCAGCAGACCGAGTACCTGGTCGGATTATGGGAAGCGCTGTTGCAGCCGCTCGGCTTCACGCTCAACTCTCCGCGCGACTCGAAGTGGCGCGGCTCGCACGTTTCGTTCGGTCATGCCGACGGCTGGCGTATCGACCGCGCCCTGATCGAGGAAATGAACGTCCTGCCGGACTTCCGCCATCCGGACAACATCCGCTTCGGCATCGCGCCGATCTATACGTCGTTCGCGGATATCCACGAGACCGTCAGGCGACTGGTGGCTGTGATGACGGAGCGGCGCTACGAGAAGTATCCGGTCGAGCGGGCGGGCGTCACCTAGCCGCGAGCGCGTGCAGCCAGCCGCAGGTGTGTGCGAGCCCACCGAACGAAAACAGGTGAATGCCAAACTCGCCCAGCCCGCCGGCGCTGCGGGCGTGGACAATTGCGCGAACGATCGACTCCGGATCGCGCTCGGTCGTGAGCTTCGCGAACAGCGCCGGGCGCGCGCCCAGCGCGCGAATCGACGGTCCCACGCCGCAGCGCACGGCATACTTGAACAGCGTCGTCAGGCGCGCCGGCCCCGCGAGCCCCGCCACCAGCCGCGCGCCTGTGCGCGCAGAATCCGCACCCAGGCCAGGAACGGCGCCGCGTCGAAGAAGAATTGCGTCAGGAACGTGAGCTCCATCCCGTTCGCGGCCGCGAAGGCGAGCTTGTCACGCTCGGCGCGGCGCAGATCATCTTCCGTGAGCTGTGGATGCCCTTCGGGATGACCCGCAACGAAGATGCGGCGGATGCCGTGCGCGGCGAGCACGCCGGTGCGTAGCGCGTCGAGCGTCGCGGAAAAGGGCCCGATCGATTCGGCGGAATCGCCCGCGATCAGCAGCACGCGCGCGACCTTCGCATCGCCGACCAGGTCGGCGATCAAACGCTCGAAGGTCGCGAGGTCGGCGAGCCGCCGCACCGGAATGTGGGGCACGGGCTCGAACCCGTGGCCGCGGATCGCGACGCACGTATCGAGCGTCTGCTGCCACGTCTGGCCCGGAAGATGGCTCGCGAAGATCGCCGCTTCCGGCGTCAACAACGAACGACAGGCTCCGAGTTGATCGACGTCGCGCCAGGTCATCTCGACCGATGCGGCCCGGGCGAGCGTTGCGACGTCGTGCCGTTCTGCGGCCGGAAGCTCCGGCAGCTCGCGTACCGGATCGGTCGGGTGAGTGCGTCGTTCGAGTCGGGTCACGGAACATTCCTAACCGGCGAACCGGTGCCGCGAGATGACGTACGACTCGTTCTGGAACCACAGCCCCGCGTGTTTCTGCAGCACGTCTCGCGTCGCTTCGAGGTAGCGGCCGTCGGCCATCGCAGCGCGCAACCGCTCGTCCTCGATCTGGGCGACATAGATAGCGGCGTTCCAGGCCGCGAGCAGGGTCGACGTGCCGATCGAGGAGCTGATCTCCATAGGCAGCGTATGCATCTTGTAGCGGAAGTACGCACGCTGATCGGAGTAGGCGTGGAAGTTGAGGCCCCGCGCCTCCGCCCCGAGCACCTGCTTGGTGACCTTGAGCAACTCGTGCCGGTCCATGACGAACGGATTCTCGCCGGGCCATACCCGCTGGATGATCTCCATGCCGACGTCGCGCCCGCAGGAGTGGATGCCCACCAGCCTTCCGCCCGGGCCGAGCGCGCGGGCGAGCGGGGCGATCACCTTCGTGGCCTTGAACTCGACCGGCGCCCGG
Source organism: Betaproteobacteria bacterium (assembly GCA_005888865.1). GTDB lineage: Bacteria > Pseudomonadota > Gammaproteobacteria > Burkholderiales > Casimicrobiaceae > PALSA-1003. The sequence continues at coordinate 3,074 of VBCL01000506.1, forward strand.
GCGCGGTACGGCTGGGAAGCAATCACGAGATCGAAATCCGCGCGCACCGCACCCTGCTTCGGTCGCACACTGTCGAGCAGCAACTTGTGATCGTCGCGATAGATCACCAGCACGACGGGTCGTTCGTAGACCGGGTTGCCGGATTTCTTGCTGATCTTCGCCGTCCAGTTCTGGGCGAGGAATTCCTGCAGGTCGGTGATCTGGCGCTCGAATTGCCCCGCCGTGCCGCCGCGAAGCGCCAGTTCGTGCCAGAGGAGCCCGCTCGCGGCGGCGAGGGAATTCGGCCGCAGCCACGGGGCTTCGGCATAATGCATGTTGGTCATCACCAGTACCGTCGCCGGGTGCTCGTAGAAGCGATCGGGCATCTTCTCCAGCGCCAGACGCACGTCCTCGAGGCTGATTTCCTTGCCGACGATGTAGAAAGGCACGGTCGCAAACCGGTCGTGCATCGAGCGCATCAGGCGCGTGAGGACCGTACCGTCTCCCACGCCGGCGTCGAAGACGCGCAGCGCCGGCGGCCGCGGCTTGATGCTGTCGAGCTCGAGCTCGATGCGCTGCGCGACGACCCACTTCTCGGTGCATGTGCTGACAAAGAGCAGATATTTCTGGCGGTTGTCGTAGAAGCGAAAACGCGTTTCCGCGTTGGTCTCGCCCACGACCGGCGGAGCGTGTTCTGCTTCCGACGCGGGCGAGCGCGGAAGCGCGGCGTCCGTTCGTCCTCGCGGGTGGACGTCCTCCATGAAAGCGTGCACGCGCTCGACCGTCTGCGTCGTCACCCGCCCGCCAAACCGCAGGCGGGGCACGAACTTGCCGTCGTTGACCGCGCGCCGGCCGAACGTGCTCTCAGCCATGCCGGCGCGCTGACAGAACGCGACGATCTCGGCC
>VBCL01000507.1:0-1502 GCA_005888865.1 Betaproteobacteria bacterium
ACCGCTTTTTACTTGTTGCTCGATGTGTGGGTGACCGCGTTGAACGCGTTCACCTGCCCGTTTCCGTACCAGGAATTGTCGCCGGGGCCGCCCTGGCATGTTTGTGGCGTTCCACTCTGCGTCCCGACGAAGGCTGCGTATCCGGGCGGAAGCTGCGAGGGGCATGGTTGCGGATCCGCCGTCTGGTCGAGGTAAGCCTTCACTCGTTCGGGGCTCATCTTTCCATTTTGCGGATTGTTGAGGTTCCCGAAGCGGCTGACGATCAACGCAGCCACCCCGGCGACATGCGGCGACGCCATCGATGTCCCCTGCAGGTAGCAATAGACGGCGGTTGGCTCTTCCGGATCGCTGGTGGACTCCTTCACGCTGCGCGTACAGGGCTTGTCCGGTGGGTACGTCGAGAGGACGCGCCCGTTTACCGTCTGCGGCGTACGGAAGACCGAGTCGCCGCCCGGGGCCGTCAACTGCGTCACTCCGACGCCATAATTCGAGTAGAAGGACTTCAGATAATCGATGGGCTGACCATTCTCATCGACCGACTGGGGAAAGCTCCCGACGGAGGACACACCGATGACGCGGGGGATCTCCACTGGAATCACCACGCATTCGTTGTTCACCGCGCGCCGCTCTGCAGCCCCGGGCGGGAAATCGGGACTCGTCAGATCCGCGGACGGGTGCGCGAGATCCTCGCTCTCGTTCCCCTCGGCCGCGACGACGGTGACGCCCTTCTGCTGCGCGAACTGGATCGCCCGCTGCTCCGCCTTCCAGATGGCGCGCTGTACCGGGTCGTTGCGACAGTTGAAGAGGAACGGGTCCGCGAAATAGCTGTTGTTGGTCACATCGAAATGGTGCGTCCCCGCCCAGACGAACGCGCAGACCACCGCTTCAGGGAAGAAGAAGCCGTCAGCATTGCCCGCCTTGATCCCTGCGATTTTGACGTTCGGCGCCACGCCGACGATTCCGAATCCGTTGGCGGCGGCGGCGATGGTTCCGGCGGTATGCGTGCCGTGGCCGTTGTCGTCCTGTGCCGCAAGTCCGGGCGTCGGCGCTCCACTCACGCAGTTGACGCTGTCAGCCACGTCGATGTTCTGCTTCAGGTCCGGATGGTTGAAATCGATTCCAGTATCGATGTCGCCCACCAGGACCGCGGGGCTTCCGCCCGTGATCGCATGCGCCTCCGGCGTGTGGATCTGCCGCATGTCCCATTGCAGCGGCGAGAGGGAGTCCGTGTCCGTAGCAGGCGCATTGGGGAGCTCCTCCGGCGGTCCGCCCTCCACATCCATTTGCGTGTCCGGCAATCTCGTCGCGAAGCGTGCCGTCGACGCGGCGTTCTCGATCCGGTTGTCCTTGAGGAGGTTGTCGCGGAATGAGGCGTTCTCCGACTTCGCGATCACCACTCCGATCTCAGGGTACTGATAGACGACGGATCCCCCGGCTCTCGTCACGGTCGCAGCGACATCGCCGGGCAGCGCCTGCTGTTTGTAGAGCACCACGTAATTTGA
>VBCL01000507.1:1512-3702 GCA_005888865.1 Betaproteobacteria bacterium
TTGAACCGAACGCTGCGGGCGCAGCGAGCGACGCCAGGATTACGGCCAGGCTTCGCACAATTGCCTTTCGCATGATGGGCACCCCCGTTCCCTATGGATGCGCGGGAAAAACGCCACCCCGGCCAAAACGTCAAGTCGAGGAGCGTTACGCCGCCCAGGTTCGCAACCGATCGCCGGCTCGGTCGTCCGTTGGCGTGCAGAGCGATTTTCTCCGCGTGGCGCACGACATGGTTGGCGCGTGCGCGTGGCGGCAATTCATTGCCGCCCAACGGGGAGCGTGAATGGCGTTGATTCTGTGCAAAAGCGTTGCTGGCGGATGCGAAAGGTCAGGGCCGCAGAGCGCGGATCGAGTTGCCATCCACGAGGTGGGACCACGCCGGACGCGGAGGGGACCATTCCCAGCGGAAGGTGAACGTCGCGCTCGCGCGGTACCGTCCTGCGAGCCGAGCCGCCCGGTGCCGGCCACGGTCCGCACTCCTGAGGACACGCAGATAAGAACGGATCGGCTATCGTGTGTTGGATGCGAGCCGCGCATCTTGCCCTGCGCGGCGGAGGTAGTGCTGGAGCGCACGAGGCGATACTTGCTCGACGTGCATCGGGTCGAGTCGGATGGATTCGTGCCCGCGCCGGACGCCCTCATCCCCGGTTCGCGAATCGTGCGTCTCTTAGGACTCCATCACGCGGCTCTGGTGTTGCCATGGTGGAGCGGTACGCCGGTCAATCCCGCCCCCATTGTCCGAGCGCTTGTCGTACTGGCCGCCGGATCAATGCGCCATCACGACGTGAGTCAGGCGCTCTTTTTTCCCGCTCGACCTTTGCGTGGAATCCGTGCGCCCTTCCTGCGCGCCTTGTTCAGGCCGATGGCGATCGCCTGCTTGCGCGATTTGACCCGGTGCTTGCCGGAGCGCATGTGGTGCATCTCGGTGCGCACCGAGCGGCTGCCTTTCGCGGAACTCTTCGAGCGTCCTGGCATGGGAGACCTCCTCTCGCTCGAGAATCATCACGGTTTGCTTGGGTGGCAAACTTGAAGAGACCGAGCGCTTGGTGGGCTCACGCGCCGCGTTTCTCCATGGCCGCGCTCGCGCTTAAAACCCCCTCGTTGCGCACCAGCTTCTGCGGTTGCTTGGCCGAAGGGAGGCCATCATCTTGTCCAGAGGCATCATGAAATCATTCCGGTATGAGAAGAAGGTGGAGCGCTGATGCTGATCATCCTCATCTTGTTGCTCGTGCTGGCTCTGGGCGGCGGGGCCTGGGGACACTCTCGCTGGGGTTACGCAGGATGGTCGCCAGCGGGCCTCCTGGTGCTCGTACTTCTCTTGCTTTGGCTGACGGGCAGCCTCCGCTAACGCACGACCTTCGACACGACCGGTCGACGTATCTAACGCGAAACCGGGACCGCAGCATCGCGAACCCGCCCGGGCATCTCCTTGCTCCCGTTGGCTATGCTTGGCGCGCGCACGCCGGCCCACTTCGCCCGTATGTGGGGATCGGCGCTGGTACGCTCGTCCCGCACGTCGAGGCGCAGTCGGACGCCGCTTCGGTCGACGAGTACCAGTGGTTCCGCGGAGTCTCGCTGAAAGCCGAGTTGGAGGGCAGTCCATCTGAGCCCGCGGGGCGAATTCCCGCAGACCCGCAGGCCGTATCTGGTCAGCGCACTTTCTCCGCACCCCATCGCGGCGACCTGCCAGCGTCCGACTCACGCGCGCGGCCGCTGCTACGACTCCGTCCGCGGACCTAGTGCGCTGGGCGCTTCGCCGCTTCGGCCCACCAGAAGCCGCGCAGATCGCCGAGCGCGTAACCGAAGGAGCGGTCCTGCGGGTATGCGCGCCGGAGCCAATCGCGGGTGTCGGGCGCGATCCGCTCGAGCGTGGCGTGGCAGGCGAGGCAGCGGCGGCGGATCTCGATCGGTTTGAGCAGGCCGACGCTATCGCCGAGATCGAAGGCTACAGGGCCCACCGCGGCCGCCTTCCGCCCGTCGGTGGAAACGACGTAGGTCACGGCCCAGGCCGGTGGAGCATTGCGCGGATTGCGGAGCCTCGCGCTGGTCCGGCCCACCTCGACGCCCCCCACTTCCTTGGCGCCTTCGCAGCGGGCCGCGTTGGCGTCCGGATCCCCCTCGCCGAATTCGCGCTCGGCGTCGCAGGCAGCGGCGCGAATGGCCCCCTCGGCGCGCGACAGCGCCGGGAGCAA
>VBCL01000504.1 GCA_005888865.1 Betaproteobacteria bacterium
CGGCGCGGACGAGCGACGCGATCACTTGCTCCCGGGTCACGAGTCCGAGCCGCTGCGCAGACTCGCGCGTCGTGGGGATTATCCGCAAGAGCGCGTAGAGCGGGGCGAGGACGATCGGCCAGCGATGCCCCGGCCCCAGTACGTACCATGGGCGGAGAATCGTCGCGGCGATGCCGGTGGCCACAATCAGCGCCTCGCCTTCCACGCGCGCGGCGATATACGCGCGCATCACCGGCGCCGGGTGCGCGACGCTGACATAGACGATATGGCTCGCCTTCGCGCTCGCGGCCGCGCGGGCGGTGGCGCGAATCGAGCCGAGATCGACGCGGACGAACTCGGCGGCCTTCGACGGATTCGGATGCGGCGTGCCGACGAGGTGAACAATGCTCGCCCGCGCGGGAATGGCCGCCGCGAAGCTCTCAGCATCGAGAGCGTCGCCGACCGCTACGCGAGCCCCCAGCGGAAGTCGCGCTTCCGAGCCACGTCGCACCAGCGCATGCACCGGATAGCCGCGCGCGAGCAGCGTCTCGATCAGGGCGCGGCCCAGATATCCGGTGCCTCCGGTCACGAATACCGGCTCTCCGGTCATTGCTCGAAACGCACGACGCGCCGTGTTACGACAGTGCGGGAACCCGGAATCGCGTTCCTGGCGGAAAATGCAACCCGAAGGACTCCGCCAGCGTTGCCAGCAGCTCATCGTCGTCGCCAAGCATGCGCCGCTCGCTCCCGCTCGCGCGCTCGATGGCGAGCTCGCGATTGACCAGCGTGCGCCGTTCTTGCGGTCCCGTGCACTGCGCAGTCATCGTTTGCACGAAGCGCGATTGCGGATGCGTCGACACATAGTGGTTGGCGACCTCGAAGTCGACAGGAAGCTGCGGCTCGAGCGTGAAAGCGTAGAGATCCGCCCAGGCATCGTCGCGAAGAGACTGCAACACCCACTGAGCCGTGTCCTCGACCAGACGATACGTCCAGGCGAACTGCCTCGCCTGCTCCCCATCCCCGAACCGGATGGGAAGAAGCAGACCGGCCGCGCCGAAGCCGACGTCAGCCAGCCATTCGGCGTCTTCGCTCGCGACCTTGAGCACCATATGCGTTCGCGGCAGGACCCGCGTCGCGCCGAAGCGTACACGCGCGGCGAGCAATGTCACCTCGAAACCGAGGGCATGCAACGCGGCGGCGAACAGCGTGTTCAGCTCGAAGCAATAGCCGCCGCGCCCGCCGTCCACGAGCTTGGCCTGCAGGCTAGAAAGATCGATGCGGATCGGCCGGCCGAGGAGGATATCAAGGTTCTCGAACGGGATGTGCGTCGCATGCGCGAGATGCAATGCACGGAGCGTCGCGAGCGTGGGCTCGCGCGGGCCCTGATAGGCGATGCGCGAAAGATAGGCGTCGAGATCGAGTGCGTCGGTGGTCATTGATGGGCCCCCACGCTTGCGGCTGTCGCCGCTGCGCTGCCCCCAAAAGCGGGGGCGCAATTCGCGCCTTGGGGCGGCCCTGCGGCGCAAAGGTGTACCCCCACGCTTGCGGCCTCATTTATCAATTCGGCCGTTGCGCTGCCCCCAAAAGCGGGGGCGCCCGCGCCGTGAAACGGCTCGGCGGCGCTCATCCGCGCAGCCTGAGTCCCCCGAAGCTCACCGCGAGGAAGATTTCGCGCAGGAACAGCGCGAGACTCACGATGAGCGCGCACATCGACAGGATGAAGAGCACCGCGACCATCTTCGAGAGCTCGACGGAGAGCAGTGCGCCGACAAAGGCAAGCGCCACCACCAGGCAGACCAGCAGCGCCGCCGCGACGGCGGCCAGGATCGCGAAATAGATGAGCCGCGAGCGCTGCGCCAGACGCGCAAGCTCTCGGCGCGCCTCCGCAGCATCGCCCCGGCCGGCGTCCTGCAACCGTTCCTGCACGATGCGGCGGCGATCGACGGCGCGCCCGAGCCGGTTGTTGAGCGCGGTGATCAGCGTGCCGATCGCGGTGAGCAGGAACACCGGCGCGACGGCAAGCTGGATGGCGCGGGTGATGTCGGCGATATGCGTTTCCATCGCA
>VBCL01000114.1 GCA_005888865.1 Betaproteobacteria bacterium
GACGTGTTGCAGGCGCTCACCCTGCCGCTGTGCGCCCCTTAATCTGCCGCGCACCGGACAGGCAAGGGTTGGAACGCTCCTAAGCCTCAGGAGAGCAAGCGGCGCAGCCGAAGCGCGAGGAGGTCCGCTTCGATGTTTCCCGATACGTTGGCGACCGCCTTTTCGTATTCTGGCATCAATTGGGCGAGCTCGGTTAGCGTCGCAGCCCGCTCGACGCGCGCCGCGAGAAGGGACGCGGCGTTTCCCAGGCCGGCGGACAGCGTCTGCTTCATGAATGCCTTCGCGCTGCCGATCCTCGCTACGCCGTTGGCCATCACGGTCGTCCCATTCACCTGCGGCACGCCCGTCACGATGCCGCCCGTTGTCGCAGTCTGGACCGGCGCGATATAACCGTTGCGAACCATCGTCTCCAGGCAATCCGCCGGAGCGCCGATTCGTGCCGCCTGCATCCGTAGCTGCTCTTCGGTCTTCGACGGGTCGACCAGGATGAGCATCATGCGGACCTTCCCCGTCAGGTTGTGCTGACGCCGGCCGATCTCGTTGATGCCTTTCGTAGTCTTGGCGTACCGTCTCTGGTTTTCCATCGAACGCCTCTTCGCCCCTGACTCAAGCGAGCTTGGCATGTCGAACGCAAAGGGCATGCCAGACTTCCATCGGGATGTCCGGTGGCAGGCCGGCTTTCGGAAGTGACGTTAAGCGGCACTCGCGAACGAGCCGCGCTCGGTTTTTCGCCCCAGTATTTGCCGTATGGCGTAGCCTACGAAATCGTTCGATCGGTTCAGCCCGAGTCGCCGGCCTTTGCTAGACTCACCTCGTTGCGAAGGGTCTGACCCGCCAGGAGAAGGCGGATGCGAATTCTGATCGCAGAAGACGATCCCATACTCGCGGACGCGTTGCGGTGCACGCTCCGGAAGTCCGGCTACGCCGTCGATTGGGTCGATGACGGTGAGGGGGCCGATGCGGCGCTCGGCGCGGACGAATTCGATCTCCTGATCCTCGACATCAGCCTGCCCAAGCTCTCCGGGTTCGAAGTGCTCAAGCGCCTGCGTGCGCGCAACTCGCCGCTGCCGGTGCTGGTGCTCACCGCGCTCACCGGCGTGAGCGATCGCGTGCGCGGCCTTGACGCAGGCGCAGACGACTATCTAGCCAAGCCTTTTGAGCTTGCCGAGCTCGAGGCGCGCGTGCGTGCCTTGACGCGTCGCGGCATGGCGGGCGCGCCCACGCTCATCCGATACGGGCCGCTTTGCTTCGACCAGATTGGACGGGTGGCTGAGCTTGGCGGCGAGCGCCTCGAGCTCTCCGCACGTGAGCTGTCCTTGCTCGAACTGCTTCTGCGCCGCCCGGGGCGGCTGGTGCGCAAGGAACAGCTCCTCGATCACCTGTGCGGATGGGGCGAGGAGGTCAGCGCCAATGCGATCGAGGTCTATGTCCATCGCCTGCGCAAGAAGCTCGATCGGGGCGGAGTGAGGATCTCGACGGTACGTGGCGCGGGCTACTGCCTGGACACGCTCGTCGAGGCGGTGCGTTGAGCCGCTGCCGAGCACTCGATCGACTAGTCGGCGGGGACACGCACGACGTAAACGCTGCAGTGGGCGTTGGCGGTTACGCGCGACGCGACCGATCGCCACCATGCCAGCCCGAGCTGCGCGGGGTGGGGTGCGCCCAGGACGATCAGATCGACGTGATTGCGCCGCGCGAATTCCAGCAGCGCGTTCTCCGGGTTCGCGGCTTCAATCACGTGCAGCGAAAGGCGACGGGCCGGCAGCCGAAGCGGTTCGACCCAGTGGCGCAAGCGCACGAGATGCTCGAGATAGGTGCCTGACGCGCTCTCGCCGTCGCTGGCATGCTCTGCGGCCGATGCGCGAGCGATCACCGACACGCAGATCAAGCGGAACTCGGATGAGCGTGCGAGCGTCTGGGCGGTGGTCCGCTGCAGGACGGGTTGGCGCTCGTCCTCCGGGTTCGTCGTGTCGACGGCCACCATGATGATCGGAGTCGCGCCCACCTGAGACTTTGGCAGACGGGACGGTCCCGGGCGATTGCTGCGCGCGCGCCACCAGCGCCGGGCCTGCTCGATCACGCCCGCCTGGCTCGCCTTGCTCGAGCGCGCGGTGAGTGCGACCTGATCCGGATTGCGCAGGTCGAATGCGACGTGAGCCGCCGATTGATACCGATCCTCGGCATCCGGTTCCAGACACCGCAGAATAATCTCCTGGAGCCAGGATGGAATCGCGGGCGCTCGAACGCTCGGCGGGACTGGATCGCGCCACAACCGGTCGCGCAGCCCGGCGATGGTCTCGGGGGAGCCGAAAGGCAACGCGCCGGTCGCGAGCTCGTAGAGCACCACGCCGAGCGCGAAGATGTCGCTGCGCGGATCCGAACGCGTGCCAAGCACCTGCTCCGGAGATACGTACGGCGCCGAGCCGGAAGCAAAGCGCTGCTCCTCCGCGAGGAGGTCGGGAAAATGTGCGTGATAGGCGAGCCCGAAGTCGATGAGCACGACCTCACCATCGTTCCTGAGGATCATATTCTCCGGCTTCAGATCGAGATGGATCGTGTCCTGGAGATGCAGGCTGTGGAGCGCATCAGCGATTGCCGCACCGATAGGCGCGATCTCGTCTGTGGAGAGCGGACCGCCCTTGAGCACGTGCTCCAGGCTTTCGCCCTCAATCCACTCGACCACCAGATACGGGGCCTTCGCGAGGTTGCCGCCGGCCACGAACCGCGGCACATGGGGCCCCGAAAGCGCCGGCAGGATCATCGCCTCGGTCTCGAAACTGATGAGGCCCTCGCTGTCCTCTCCCGGACCGACGCGCGGCACTTTCATGATCATCGCGAAACCGCGGTCCGGCCCCGTGACGCGGAAGATGCGGCCCATCGCGCCGGAGTGGATGCAGGGTCCGAGACGAAACCCGTCGAGCTCGGCTTTCGAACCCGGCTCCTCGGGCGTCCCCGGACTTGAAGTCATATCCCCTTCTCGACCCGATACGCGATCGATGCGGGCAATCCCGCGTCGCGGATTTTGCGAGCCGCCGCGAGGTGATCGTAAGGGACGCGACGAAATACGATCTTCTCGTGCTCTGCGTCGAACTGAGCGTACGCTGCCGCGGGATTGTTGTCTCGCGGCTGGCCGACCGAACCAACGAGCGCAAGCCAGCGTCGATGGCGGCCCACTGGTACCGGCGTACCTCGCGCCGGTCGGAAAAGCGAAGTCTTCCCGCGTCCGCTCTGGAAATACAGCTCCTGATCGTGCACGTGCCCGGAGAATGTATACGCAGCCTGCGCCGCATCGATGCTGCGCTGCGCCGCGGCGGGGCTGTCGATGTAGTCCCACCGCTCCGGCGCCGCCGCCGAAGCGTGCACGAAGCACATTTCCCCGTCCCGGACGCAAACGGGCAACGAAGCGAGAAAGGCCTTGGCGTCGCGGGTCAGGATCTCGCGGGTCCAGCCGATGACCGCCCGGACCGACTCGTTCATGTACAGCGGCGTTTTCTCAACGGCTTCGTCGTGATTGCCCTTGACGATGACCGCGCCCTCGGCGGCGTGTCGCGCGATGATGTCGACGACCTTCTGCGGATCTGCCCCGTAGCCCACGAAATCGCCGAGGAAGGCGTAGCGCGTGGCGCCGCACTCGCCCGCATCCTTGAGGCACGCGTTCAGCGCCTCGAGATTGCCATGGATGTCGGAAAGCAGGGCAATGATCAACTGACGCTGCCAGTTGCCGCACGAAGTCGACGGACACTCTACCGTATCGCCAACCGGGCTCCAAGCATCGGTCCGGAACCGGCTTTTCGCCCCGCGTCGCGCGGGTGAACCATTTTCGTTGGACAATGCCGAGTGCGCCCGTGGGCGACGGCAGGCAGGTGACGTCGGCTCGTCGTGCTTCGCACGCGCCGTTCACTTGCAAGGTTCACTTTGGAAATGCGCTTCCGTGGAGCGCGCACTGCGCATGAAACTGGCTCTGTTCGCCGACATACATAGCAATCTGGAAGCGCTCACCGCCTGCCTCGCGCACGCGCGGGGCCTCGGGGCCGACCGCTTTGCCTTCCTCGGCGACCACGTCGGCTATGGAGCCGATCCGGTGGCGGTCATCGATCTGATCGAAGGGCACGCGCTGACCGGCGCGGCCGTGGTGCTGGGCAACCACGATGCGGCGGTGCTCGGTCGCCACGACGATACGCTGAACTCCAATGCGCAGGCGGCGATCGCCTGGACCCGGGCACAGCTTGGCGCACGGCAGCTCGCGTTTCTCGCCGCCCTCCCGCTCACGGTCAGGGACGGGAACGTTCTATTCGTGCACGCCAGCGCGGCGGCGCCGGAGCAGTGGATCTATGTCACGAGCCTGCGCGAGGCGGAAGACAGCATGAAGGTTGGGGACGCCGGATACATCTTCTGCGGGCACGTGCATGAACAGAAGCTGTACTACATCGGCGCCAGTGGCCGACCGATGCCTTTCCGGCCGGTGCCCGGGTCGCCCATCCCCACCGGGACGCACCGTCGATGGCTGGCCATCGTCGGCTCCGCCGGCCAGCCGCGCGACCACAACAACAAGGCATGCTACGCGCTCGCCGATCTGGACCGTGCGAGGCTCACGTTCTATCGGGTTCCCTACGATCACAGCCTGGCCGCACAAAAGATTCGAGCGGCCGGCTTGCCCGAGCGCGTTGCGCGACGACTCGAGCGCGGGGCCTAGCGCTCCTTTATCGTCGGAACTCACGGAACAGGACACTAGATTAGATGCATACGCTGGGGCCGGGAAGCGAGATCGATGGCTTTCGCTTGGGTGAGCTGATCCACGTCGGCAGCATGGCGTCGATCTACCGCCTGACCGGGCCCGCCGGCCCACTGCCGCTGATCATCAAGATCCCGCGCCTCGGTCCCGGAGAGCGCGCGGTCAACGTCGTCGCTTTCGAGGTCTGCCGGATGGTCCTGGGTGCGCTCGGACAGGGTCCGCATCACCCGACCCTGGTCGCCTTCGGCGACGTCGAAACGACCCCGTACCTCGTCATGGAATATATCGACGGCGTCAGGCTGAACGACTGGATCGGTCGTGTGCCCATTGCGCCCGAGGAGATCGCTCGTCTGGGCGCCGCCGTGGCGCTCGCGCTCGACGATCTGCATCGGCTGGGCATCGCCCACCTCGACCTGAAACCCACCAACGTGTTGTATCGCCCGAGTGGCGAGGCCGTGCTCGTCGATTTCGGACTCGCCCACCACAGCCACTACCCCGACCTGCTTGCAGAGGAATTGCGCACTCCCGTCGGGAACTGGGTCTACATGGCACCGGAGCAGGTCGTGGGCGTCCGTTGCGATCCGCGCAGCGACATATTCGCGCTCGGTGCCATCCTCTATCACCTCGCCACGGGACAATTCCCGTTCGGCAACCCTCACTCGAGCGCCGAGCTGCGCGAGCGACTCTACCGCGACCCGGTGCCGCCCCGCGCGCTCGTCGCCTCGACGCCCGAATGGTTGCAGGAGATCATCCTGCGCTGCCTGGAGATCGACGCTCGCGATCGCTACGCTACGGGGGCGGAAGTGGCTTTCGACTTGACCAACCCGGATGAGGTCGCGCAGACCGAGCGCAGCGTCCGCGAGCGCCGCGCGGGATGGGTTACGCGCATCCGGCGGCGGGTGAGGGCGCGCAGCTTCGAACCCGCGCCGTGCCCGTCGGCGCCGAGCCGGGTCGGCCCTGTGTCGATCGTGCTGGTTGCGATCGGCCCCGTGCAGATTGACGTGCTGCTGCTGGACGCGATGCGCGATGCGGTGCGACGCGTGATCGCGGCGGACGAGCGCTGCCGCATCGCCTTCGCGACAGCGGTTCCACCGGCAGCCGCGTTGTCCGGCGAGCGCGAAGAGGAGACAGCGACCGGCCGCCACATCAAGCATCTGGTGGCGCTGCGCCGCTGGGCCAGGCCGTTGCAGCTCCCGGAAGAGCGCGTGACCTACCACGTGCTAGAGTCCGAGAAGCCGGCCACGGCGCTCATCGACTATGCCAGGATGAACGACGTCGACCAGATCCTGGTGGGCGCGTCCCGCGGCGGTGTGCCGGCGCGTCTGTTCCGGGGCGTATCCGCCCAGATCGTGGCCGAGGCGCCGTGCACGGTCACGGTGGTCCGTCCGCCGCCCCAGGCGTGATGCGGTCGCAGAGAGGAGACACGCGATGAATTCATTCGAAAGCAAGGGCCAGCGTTTCGTGGCGCTGTGCATGCTCGGCCTGCTGCTGTTCAACTACCCCATCCTCGCGCTGTTCAACGTGTCCGCAACGCTGTTCGGCGTACCCGTGCTGTACGCCTACATCTTCGTCGCGTGGGCGGCGCTCATCGCGTTGATGGCATTCGTCGCCGAGTCGCGGGGCTAGGGAACGGTAAACGGCCATGCTGCACGAGACGGTCATCGTTCTCGTCGCGTTCGCGTATCTGGGCGTCTTGTTCGCCATCGCCTACTACGCCGACGGACGCGCGGACGCCGGCCGGTCGGTCATCGCCAGCCCTTACGTGTACAGCTTGTCGCTCGCGGTGTATGCGACGGCGTGGACGTTCTACGGTAGCGTCGGCCGCGCGGCCAGTGACGGGGTTGGTTTTCTGCCGATCTATATCGGCCCGACACTGATGATCGCCCTGTGGTGGGTCGTTCAGCGCAAGATCCTGCGCATCTCCAAGCAGAATCGCATCACGTCGCTGGCCGATTTCGTCGCCTCGCGCTACGGCAAGAGCGCGTTGCTCGGCGGCCTGGTCACCGTCATCGCGGTCATCGGGATTCTTCCCTATATCTCGCTGCAGCTGAAGGCGGTGTCGAACAGCTTCACGATCCTGGTGCAGTATCCACAGATCGTCATGCCCGCCAACGTCGGTGCGCAGTCGATCCGCCAGGACACTGCGCTCTGGGTGGCGTTGATCCTGGCCGCGTTCACGATCGCCTTCGGCACCCGCCATCTCGACGCGGCCGAGCACCACCAGGGCATGGTCGCAGCGATCGCCTTCGAATCGCTGGTGAAGCTTCTCGCGTTTCTCGCCGTCGGAGCGTTCGTCACGTTCGGCATTTACGACGGCTTCGGCGACGTGTTCGCGCGCGCTGCAGCGCGGCCGAATCTGCGCGCCATGCTCACCCCGCTCGACGGCGTTGCCGGCAGCTATTCGAGCTGGGCCTGGCTCACGATCCTGTCGATGATGGCGATCATGTTCCTGCCGCGCCAATTCCAGGTTGCGGTCATCGAGAACGTCGACGAGAAGCATCTCAACAAGGCGATCTGGCTGTTTCCGCTCTATATGCTCGCGATCAACGTCTTCGTGCTGCCGATCGCGTTCGGCGGCCTGCTGCGGTTTCCGGACGGCAGCGTCGACGGGGATACCTTCGTGCTCACGCTGCCGATGGCCGAGAAGCACGAGTTCCTCGCCCTGCTGGTGTTCATCGGCGGTCTGTCGGCCGCGACCGGCATGGTCATCGTCGAGACGATCGCGCTCTCGACCATGGTCTGCAACGACTTGCTGATGCCGGTGCTGCTGCGGCTGCGCCGCCTGCGGCTCAACGAGCGCCGCGACCTCACCGGACTCCTGCTCGGCATCCGGCGCGGCGCCATCGTGCTGATCCTGTTGCTTGGCTATCTCTATTTCAAGCTCGCCGGCGAGGCGTACGCGCTGGTTTCGATCGGACTCATCTCGTTCGCTGCAGTCGCGCAGTTCGCACCGGCGATCCTCGGCGGCATATTCTGGAAAGGCGGCGCACGCGCAGGCGCTCTGTGCGGGCTTTCCGCGGGTTTCGCGGTCTGGCTCTACACCCTGCTGCTGCCCGCACTGGCGCGCTCCGAATGGCTGCCGACAGGGCTCCTCGAGCAAGGCCCCTTCGGAATCGAGCTGCTCAAGCCTTTGCAATTGTTCGGCCTCGGAGGCTTGGACCAGATCAGCCACGCGATGATCTGGAGCATGATCGCCAATGTGGGCGCCTACGTCGTCGTGTCGCTCTGCGTATCGCCCAGCGCAGACGAGCACCGGCAAGCGAGCCTGTTTGTCGACGTGTTCAGGCAGACCGGCGAAGGGGGCGGGGCCCGTTTCTGGCGCGGTACCGCGTCGGTTCCAGATCTCTACAGCCTGCTGGCCCGGTTCCTGGGAACGGCGAGCGCGGACGGCGCGTTTCGCGATTACGCGAGATCGATGGGCCTCAACTGGCCGGACGAACGTCTGCTCGCCGACGCCGAGCTCGTGCATTACGTCGAAGTGCAGCTCGCCGGCGCGATCGGCGCCGCGTCCGCGCGTGTCATGGTGGCGTCGGTGGCGAAGGAAGAGGCGCTCACCGTCGACGAGGTGCGCGATATCCTCGACGAGGCATCGCAGGTCGTCGTCTACAGCCACAAGCTCGAGCAGAAATCGCGCGAGCTGGAGTCGGCGACCACCGAGCTGCGCACGGCGAACGAGCGGCTAACGGAGCTCGACCGGCTGAAGGACGACTTTGTGTCGACGGTAACCCATGAGCTGCGTACGCCGCTGACCTCGATCCGGGCGTTGACCGAGATCCTGCTCGACACGCCCGACGTAGGCGCCGAGGAGCGCAAGAAGTTCCTAGGCATCATCGCCAAGGAGGCCGAGCGGCTCACGCGGCTGATCAACCAGGTCCTCGATCTGGCCAAGATCGAGTCGGGAAGGGGCGACTGGGCGGCGGTGCAGGTCGACATGAAGGAGGTCATCGCCGACACCCTCGCCGCGATGGATCAGCTGTTCCGGGAGAAGAACATCAAGGTCGAGGCGCGCCTGCCCGAGAAGGTCTCGACGGTGACCGTCGACCTCGACCGTATGATCCAGGTCATGCTCAATTTGCTGTCGAACGCGGTCAAGTTCTGCGATGGCGTGAACGGTCGCATCGAGATCGCGCTGGCCGAGCGCGACGGCTCCCTGAGGGTCGACGTGCGCGACAACGGACGCGGCATCAGCCCCGAGCATCACGAAGCCATCTTCAGCAAGTTCCATCAGGTCGGCGACACGCTCACCGACAAGCCGCACGGCAGCGGGCTGGGATTGAATATCAGCCGCCAGATTGTCGAGCA
>VBCL01000508.1 GCA_005888865.1 Betaproteobacteria bacterium
CGGGCATGCCGGGCGGGTCGTCTTCGTGACCGGAGATACGCTGACCTCCGCACTGCGCGAATTTGTCTGCGAGAGCGGCCGTCCCGTGATCGAGAAGCCGTTCCTGCCAAACGAAGTGCGTCGCATCGTCGACGAGCTGGCGAGATAAGGAACCTAACGCCTTCGATCCCCTGCCGCAGAAACAAACGAAACAAGAATCACCTCTCTCCGAAATTCTCCTGCTGTACCCGCTCTCTAGACTGCACTACTTCCCCGCGCACCGGTTTGGTGTCGCCGGCACGGAAGTGGTCCGTGCCTTCGAGTGGTCGCGCGGATTCATCGTATCGATACCACGTGACTCGGAGAGCTCAACAATCCGCTTTCCGTGGTCGTGGCCCGCGCCGTATTGCTCGAAGAACAAGGCGATTCGGCGACCCAGACCGCAGCGCTGAAGATTCGCACCGCCGCCGAGCGTTGTGCGCGCATCGTGCGAACCTTCCTTGCCATGGCTCGGCAACAGCAACCCGAACGTGGTCCGGTGGCGGTCAACGACGTCGTGTCGGCCATTGGCGGAAACGCCAAGGTCGATCTGGACAGAGGGCAAGTCAGTTTCAGCACCAATGGCCTTGTGTTCGCCGCTGGAAATTCGATTGGAACTCCAGGAGCGGTCGTTCAGGTCAAGGGAACGCTGGTCTGCGACACCGACGGCAGCGCGTCCGGCGGAAATTCCGTTCTCGTGGATACGCCGCTTGTCGATCTCGACGATCAAGGCGATGCCCGGTTCAACGGCAGCGTCGGCGCATTGCCAGCGGTGTGTACGACCGAACCCGACATCGCATTTCTGATTCGGGTCGGTTCAGGCAGGTGGATCGGCAACGGCGCGGTTCTCCGGGAGGCAGAGCAGGGTCGAAACATGAACCGCTACGAACCTTCGATACCTCGTGCGGCGTTGGGATTGACCGCGGTCGCGATGGCCGCGGTCACCCTGGCTGCACAACCGTCAGCGCCGCCCCGTACTTGCAATCGGCAACAAGAGACGACGACCATGGGGCTTATCGCTCGACCAGCGTGGTCGAGCCTTCGATGACCGGATTAACGCGATTGAAATGCGCATTCTTCAAGGAGAATTCATGAGTCAGACTCACAAGGGAAAGTGTTTCTGCGGCGCGGTCGAGCTCACCGTCAGCGGTGAGCCGGTCGCCGAGGGTTTCTGTCATTGCTCGTCGTGCCGCAGCTGGTCGGCCGGACCTGTTAACGCCTTCACGCTGTGGAAGCCGGACGCGGTGAAGTTCACCAAGGGCGAGGCCAACGTCGGCGTTTACCACAAGACGGAGAAGAGCTACCGCAAATTCTGCACGACTTGCGGCGGACACCTGCTGACCGACCATCCGTTATGGGGCGTCGTCGACGTGTACGCCGCCACGATCCCTACCCACCGCCATGCGCCTAAGCTTCACGTCAACTACGCCGAGACCGTCCTCCACATCAAGGACGGCCTCCCGAAGATGAAGGACATGCCCAAGGAGATGGGCGGGTCGGGCGAGACGCTCCCGGAATAACAGCGGCGATCCGCGCGCTCAATCGAAGCTTACGATCTCCACCCAGTTCGCACCCTTGCCCGTCGGGTGCTTGTTGAGGAACTTGAGCGCGCCGCTGCCGGTGTCGATGGCGTAGACCGAAATCGTGTCCGACTTCTCACCGGTCACGACCATGAAGCGACCTTTAGGATCGATGTTGAACCCGCGCGGCTGTTTCTCGGTCGTCGTGCTCGACAGATACGTAAGCTTGCCGCTCGGGCCGTCGACGCTGAACGCCGCAATCGTGTTGCTGGTGCGCTCCGAGATGTAGAGGAACTTGCCGTTCGGCGCCATGTGGATGTCGGCGGCCCAGATATCGTTGTCGGTGCTGCGCGGCGGCGGCCCCCCGGGCACGCCGACGGCGCCGCGGGGCGCGCCGGGCCCGAGCTTGGTGTCGGACGGCAGGCCGGTGGCGGTGCTCGCTTCCGTGAGCAGCCCCGTCTTGTCGTCGATCGCGAACGTCGTCACCGTTCCCAGGAGCTCGCTCAGCACGTAGAGGTATTTGTTGTCGCTCGACGTGATGAAATGGCGCGGGCCCGTCATCGCCTTCATGAGATGCACTGAAGGCGTGTTCGAGCTGAGCTTCCCGGTCTTGCCGTCGAAATTGAACAGGAAGATCTCGTCGCTCCCGAGCGTTGGGACGTAAACGAAGTTATTGGTCGCGTCGATGCGGATCGAGTGCGCATTGCGGCCCACCGGAATCACCTGCAGCGGCTCGGCCGCCACGCGCCCGTCGCTGCCAACCGCATTGACGCTGATGACGTGCCCGCCGTAGGACGCACCGAAAAGATAGCGTCCGCTCTTGTCGAGCGAGATGTACGGGAAGCTCTCCGCCAGTGGCGAGTCCGACAGCTTCGTCAGCGCGCCCGTGGTCGAGTCGATCGAATAGACGTGCACGAGGTAAGGCTTGGAGCGGGATGCCGCGTATAGAAAACGTCGATCGGGGCTCACCGCCATCGGCATGACGACGTTCGCAGCCTTGACGCGCGCGCCAGGCTGCAGCTCGCCCGAGTCGAGCATCCTGTAGACGCCGATGTCGCCATCTTCGGCGTTCGAGACGTAGACGAATGTCGCCGAGAGCGCCGGCGCGCTCCCGGCCAGCGTTGCCATCGCGGCCACGATGAATCTCCTCATCGATATTGCGATTCTTTTCATGATCTCCTCCTTGTTCTCATCAAGATCCTGCACTCGCATCCTACTTGCCAAGCATGGTCTTAAGGTCGACGCCGTTGCCCATCGCGGCGTAGCCGGCTCGGTTCGGATGGAGCTTGTCACCGGGACCGCCGGTCGTGGAGTTGGGCTGATACTCCGCTTTGAGCTCGCCGGTCTTCGGGTCGAGCGTGATTGTATCGAAGTCGATCACGCCGTCGAAGATGCCGGCGCTGCGAATGAACTGATTGTATTCCTGCCGCTTCGACTCGACTTCGGGCCTGCCGTGGGTGGGTGTGCTGTTGAGCGCTCCTGTCAGCGTCGCCATGTAGATGCGCACGCCGGGAATGTGCTCGCGCAGCCGTTTCACACCCTCGCGCACGCCATCGGACACCGCCTGCGCGGAGGCGTCCGCAGCACCGAAATCGTTGATCCCCTCGAGCCAGATGACCGTCGACACCCCGGGCAGGCTGATGACGTCGCGCTGCAGACGATCGAGCGCCGAGGGCCCGCCGGGGATCGGCTTCGCTGCGTAGTCCGTTGG
>VBCL01000509.1 GCA_005888865.1 Betaproteobacteria bacterium
CGATGGCCGCGCAGCATGCAGGTGAGGAGCCGGTGAGCGCCGCAAAAAGCGCGCACGCACCCAGATTGGAAATGACGAGACCGCCGGGGAGGCGATAGAGCCAGCGATCGAGCGCCTCGTAGAGATCCTTGCCCGCCGGAGAGGAACCGATGGCCGCGCCCATCATCACGAACATCGGAATCGACACCAGGGTGAAATCGTTGAGTCCTGCGTAGAACGTTTCCGCCACGACGTGCAGCGCATCGAATCCCTGGAAAATGACGATGAAGATGATCGAGATCGCCCCCAGGCCGAACGCCACCGGCGCGCCGGAAAGGAGCACCATGAGCGTGACGATCAGGACGAGACCGCCCTGCACACCGGGGCTCATTGGGCCCCCACGCTTGCGGCCTCATTGACCCATTCGGCCGCTTCGCTGCCCCCAGGGGGGGCGCAATTCGCGCCTTGGGGCGGCCCTCCGGCGCTCAAAGGTGGACCTCTTCGCTGGCGACCTTAGTTGCCAGTTCGGCGGCTGCGCTATGCTCCGCCGCAATGCCGAACGGGCGCTCGCGCCCGTTCGCGAGATTGACCAGGTCGGCAATGGCCTGCAGCGTGAGGAGCCCGAGGCCGATTGGCATCGACGAATAAGGAATCCACAGCCGCGCCCGCCACATCGTGTCGGATACCCACTTGTTGTCCCACGCCTCCTGCCAGAAGCGAAACGTGAGCACCGCGATCGTTATGCAGAAGGCGAGCGAGAGTCCGGCAGCGAACAGCGCCAGCCAGCGGCGCGGGCGTGGCGCCACGTAGTGCGGGAGCACGTCGACGTTGACGTGGCCACGCGTCATCAGGACGTACGGGCTGCCGACGAAGGTCGCGGCGATCAGGCAGTAGGTGACGAAGTCGGTTTGCCAGATCGTGTTCTGGTTGAGTGCGTAGCGCACGAAAACCATCTGGCAGACGACGATGACGCTCGAGGCGATGAGCGCCGCGGCGACATAGCCGCAGAGCCGCGACAACAGGTTGACGCCGCGAACGAAGCCTTGCATTCAGCCGTCATTCCCGCGAAGGCGGGAATCCAGTGACGTTTGTCCGAAAGACGCCGGGTCCCCGCTCAGTTACGGAAATGAGCGGGGACGACCCAAGCGCAGTGTTATTTGACACTCAGCGCGTCGTCGACGAGCTGCTTGCCGTCCGGCACTTCCTTGGCGAATTCCGCGTACGAGCTCTGCTTGGCCACGTTGATCCACGCGTCGTACTCGGCAGGCGTGAGGGTGACGACCTCGACGTTGTGCTCCTTGAACGCCTTGACCATCTCGTCGTCGAGCCCCTTGCCCTCCTTGGCGAAATAGTCCTGGGCCTTCTTGCCCGCCTTGAGCAGCGCGTCCTGTTGCTTCTTGTCGAGACGCTCGAAGCTCTTCTTCGACATCAGCACCGGCTCGTACATGAACCACAGCGCGTTGTCACCGGGTGCGGTGATGCATTTGACCTGTTCGTAGAGGCGGAACGAGACGAAGCTTCCAGTGCTCGTATCGGTTGCATCGGCCACGCCGGTCTGGAGCGCGTTGTAGACGTCGTTGCTGGGAATCGAAACGATCGATGCACCCGCAGCCTGCCACATCGAGGCGAACGTCGGCCCTGCGGAGCGAATCTTCAGCCCCTTGATATCGGCCGGCGTGCGAATGCATCCTTTCTTGGAGGCGACCGCGCCGGCGAGCCAGGCGTCCGAGAGGACGATGACGCCGGCCTTTTCGATCTTCGCCCGGATCTCCTTCATGAACTTGGAATCGCCGAGCCGCGCCGCCCGCTCGTGGTTTCGAACGAGTCCGGGCATCAGCGTCGCGCCGAAAGCGCGTTCTTTGCCGCTGGCGTAATCGAGCGGGAACGACGAGATGTCGAGCTGACCGTTGACCAGCGCGTTCCATTGCTCGTTGGGCTTGAACAACGAAGCGC
>VBCL01000514.1 GCA_005888865.1 Betaproteobacteria bacterium
GACCTCATCGTGGGCACGTCTGCGTCGAGCATGGCAGTGTTCGCCAACGAAGGCTTGCTCCAGGGCTACGCGCCCAAGGGTGTCGAGAAGCTCTCGCCGCAGTACGTCGATCCGACCCAGCCGCCGCAATGGGTGGGAATGGACGTGTACGGCGCCGCGGTCTGCTTCAACACCGTCGAAGCCGGAAAGCAGGGACTGCCCAAGCCGGAATCGTGGAAGGACCTGACCAAGCCCGTGTACAAGGGCAAGATCGTGATGCCCAATCCCGCTTCGTCGGGCACCGGTTTCCTCGACGTCGCCGGCTGGCTGCAGATGTGGGGTGAAGCCGACGGCTGGAAGTTCATGGACGCGTTGCACGAGAACATCGCGCTGTACACGCACTCGGGCTCGCAGCCCTGCACGCGGGCCGGGCAGGGCGAGTTCCCGATCGGCATCTCGTTCGAGTATCGCGCGGTGACGGTGAAGAAATCGGGCGCGCCGATCGATATCGTTTTTCCGAGCGAGGGTCTGGGCTGGGACCTCGAGGCTTCAGGCATCATGAAGGCGAGCAAGAAGGTCGACGCCGCGCGCAAGCTCATGGACTGGCTGGCGACGCCGGAAGCGATGGCGTTGTTCACCAAGAACTTCGCGGTGGTTGCACTCCCGGGAGCTTCCAAGCCACTCGACTTCGTTCCCGCCGATTACGAAAAGCGGCTGGTCAAGAACGATTTCGCATGGGAAGCGAAGAACCGCGACAAGATTCTCGCCGAGTGGACCAAGCGCTACGACGCCAAGTCGGCGCCGAAGAAATAGGTTGAAGGTCGGGCGCGCGCCTGCCGGCGAGCATGCAGGCGCGCGCACCAGAATGACAGCGTCCGCACTTCCAGCCGACGGGCCCTACCTCAAGCTCTCCGGGATCACCAAGCGCTTCGGGAAGTTCACCGCGCTGTCCGGCATCGCGCTCGCGGTCGAGCGCGGCAAGCTGATGATCTTCCTGGGCCCATCGGGCTGTGGTAAGACGACGCTGCTCCGGATCATCGCCGGCTTGGAGACTCAGGACGAAGGGACGATCGTCCAGGGCGGACGCGACATCTCGCGGCTCCCGGCGATGCGGCGCGACTACGGCATCGTCTTCCAGTCGTACGCGCTGTTCCCGAATCTCACCATCTTTTCCAACGTCGCCTACGGGCTGGTCAACCGGCGCAAGGGTCAGGACGAGATCAAGCGCCGCGTCGGCGACCTGCTGAAGCTGGTCGGGCTGCCCGATGCCGGGTTGAAATACCCGGGTCAGCTCTCCGGCGGCCAGCAGCAGCGCATCGCGCTGGCGCGGGCGCTGGCGAGCGCGCCCGGGCTGCTTCTTCTCGACGAGCCCTTGTCGGCGCTCGATGCCATCGAGCGCGTGCGCCTGCGCGGCGAAATCCGCGCCCTGCAGCAACGGCTCGGCGTGACGACGATCATGGTCACCCACGATCAGGAGGAGGCGCTGTCGATGGCCGACACGGTCGTGGTCATGAACCACGGGCGGATCGAGCAGGTCGGCACACCGCAGCAGATCTACCGCGAGCCTGCGAGCGCGTTCGTCGCCGATTTCGTCGGCAAGGTCAACGTGCTCTCCGCAGTCGCTGAAGGTGCAGGGCGGTTCCGGGTCGGTGGCCTGGTGCTGAACGGCGCGGTCGGCAGCGAATCGGTCGCGGCCGGCACGCCGGTGAAGCTCTATCTTCGCCCCGAAGACGTGCTGGTCGACGGGGCGGTCCGTGATCGTCCCAATGCCGTGCCGGGCAAGGTGCTCAAGGTCGAGTTTCTCGGCGCATTCTGCTTGGTGACGGTGACGCTCGCGGGCGCTGCAGACCAGCCGCTGGTGGTGAACTTGTCGCGGCACAGCATCGACGAGATGAATCTCGCCGAAGGCGAACCGCTCAGCGTCGGGCTTCCGCCCGATTGCCTCCGACTTCTCTGATGATCCAGGCCACATTCGCGGCGCTAACTTTGTTGGCTTCCTCCCTCGCTCCTCGCTGTACTAACTTGTACTATCTCGTCGCTCGCTCGTCGCCGCCTCGTTATCATCCGCGACTCTGGCCTGGAAGTCCCGCGGGATGACAACTGCTACCCCGTCGCTGCCCTCGCTTCCGCGCCGGCGCGTCAAGCCGCTCAAGCACTGGCAGGATCGGCTCGCGCAGGGATTGCTGCTCGGGACCTGCGTAGTGCTGGGGATCTTCCTGCTTGCACCGCTGGCGATGATCCTGGTCAAGAGCACAGAAGACAAGAGCGGGACGTTCGTCGGCCTGCGGCTCTTCGGCGAATATCTGCAGAATGCAGGATTGCGCGACTCGGCGTGGAATACCCTCTGGGTCGCGCTGGTGGTGACCGCGATCACGGTGCCGCTCGCGTTTACTGCCGGCGAAGGGCGCATTCCGGCTGATCGCGCTGACGCCTATTCTCTCCCCATCGATGTTGGCGGCGATCTCGTTCATTCAGTGGTTCGGCAACCAGGGCGCGCTCAAGAGCTGGCTCTTCGGCAACACGGTGTACGGTCCGATCGGCATCATCATCAGCGCCGTATACGCGATCTTTCCGCATGCGCTGATGATCGTCCTCACCTCGCTCCTGCTTGCCGATGGGCGTCTGTACGAGGCCGCCGAATCCTTGCGCACGCCTACGCTGCGCAAGTTCTTCACGATCACGCTTCCGGCCGCGCGCTACGGCCTGGTAAGCGCGGCGATGGTCACGTTCTCGTACACGGTGAGCGATTTCGGCATCCCGAAGGTGATCGGCGGCAACTTCAGCGTTCTTGCGATCGACATCTTCAAGCAGGTGATCGGCCAGCAGAACTTCAATCGCGGCGCGGTGGTGAGCATCGTGCTGCTGATGCCGGTCGTGCTGGCGTTCATCGTCGATTGGTGGATGATGGGTCGGCAGC
>VBCL01000115.1:0-5447 GCA_005888865.1 Betaproteobacteria bacterium
CAAGCCCGAAACGCCGCCGACATCTAACGAGCGATAATCGCACAATATTTCGATAATCGCCCTTGACAGGGTATGAACCGCGCCCGTAAACTGTTCGTTAGTCGCACAGTAGTGCGATAATCGAACATTTGGGAGGAGTAGTCGTGATTCGCGGGACCACGACGATCATTGCGCACCTGGGCGACCCGATCGCGCCGGTCAAGTCGCCCATGATCTACAACCCCTACTTCGAAAGTGTCGGGATCGACGCGGCAGTCGTGCCAATGGGCGTGCGCGCCGCGGACTATCCCGAGGTGCTGAAGGGAATCTTCAGCCTCACCAACATTCGGGGCGCACTGATCACCATGCCGCACAAGGTGACGACGGTCGGCTTGCTGGACGACTATAGCGTCGCGGTGAGAATCGCCCGGTCGTGCAACGCGGTTCGGCGTCGTGCCGACGGCACGCTTTATGGGGACCTGTTCGATGGTGCCGGATTCGTGCGCGGCCTCCAGCGAAACGGCTTCGAGCCGGGGGGTGCGCGCTGCCTGGTCGTCGGCACCGGCGGCGTCGGCTCGGCGATCGCGGCTGCGCTCGCCGCTGCGGACGTCGCCGAGCTCGCGCTCGCGGACCGCAACGCCACGGCGCTTGCAGCGCTGGCCGACCGACTCCGGGCCCAATATGCGCGGCTCACGGTGACCACCGGCTCCAACGATCCTTCGGGCCGTGATCTCGTGGTCAACGCGACGCCGCTGGGAATGAATCCCGACGATGCGCTGCCGTTCGACGTGACGCGCCTCCATCCCCGGACCTTCGTCGGCGAAGTCGTCATGAAGGAGGAGATCACGCCGCTGCTCCGTGCTGCGCGGGAGCGCGGCTGTCGCACCCAGGTCGGCACCGAGATGCTCTTCGAGCAGATACCACTCTACTTGGAATTCTTCGGCTTCGGCACGGTGAGCTCCGATGAGCTCCGCGCTGTGGCCATGCTGGCCTGATTCCGGACCGATCGATGCTCGCGCTGACGCGCTTCGCGATGAACACCAATACCCTGGCGGGGACGCTCGAGGAGAAGCTTCGCGCGGTGAAAGGTGCCGGGTTCGGCGCGATCGTGCTCTCCGGCGCCGATCTCGTCGGCCATCGCGACGGCGTCGAGGAGGCGGTCGAGCTGGTGATCGGCAGCGGGCTCAATGTGCTCGCGTTCCAGATGCTGCACGATTTCGAGGGACTGTCCGGACACATGCTGGACTACAAGATCGACATCGCGCGCTCGATGTTCGACATGATGCGCTCGGTCGACGCGCCGCTGCTGATCGTGGCGTCAACCACCTCGCCATACGCGAGCGGCGATGCACGCAAGATCGCCGACGATCTGGCGATGCTGGGCACGCTGGCCGCGCCGCCCGGAATCCGCATCGCCTTCGGCGCGCTGGCGTGGGGGCGCTGGATCAACGAATACACGGCGGCGTGGGAAGCCGTCAAGCTCGCCAACCACGCCAACGTCGGGCTCGCCATCGACTCGTTCCACGTTCTGGCCCGCGGCACGTCACGCGAGAGCTTCGACGCGATTCCCGGCGAGAAGATCTTTCTCGTGCAGCTCTCCGACTACCTATGGGATCTGGACGACCTTATCGAAACCGCGCGGCATCGGCGCGTGTTTCCGTCCGAAGGCAACCACAACGTGGCGATCGTCGATCTCGTCGGACGCCTCGAGCGTGCCGGGTATCGCGGGGGATACTCGTTCGACGTCGTCAACGACGAATACCTGCATCTGCCGGCTCCGTCGGTCGCCGCGCGCGGTCGCAAGGCCGCGACCTGGCTCGCCGCGCAGGCGGCGACGGCGCGGCACTGAAGCCATGACGTCAATTCGCAATACCGAGTGCAGCGACGAGCGTGTCCCAAGACATGCCGCGCTGCGATGCAGTGGATGGGCCGCCCGCTCGGGGGCGGAGCCTGATCGTGGTCCAACCCAAAAAGGAGGAGTCATGAAACGTTTGGTCCGTAACTCGGCCGCGGCGCTCGCGCTGGCGGCTTGCGGCATCGTGTTCGCGCAGCAGGGGCCGGTGCAGATCGTGGGGCTCATGGAACTCTCCGGCACCGGGGCGACCGCGGGCACGAACTTCGACAACGGCGTGAAGCTGGCGGTGAAGGAGATCAACGCCGCGGGCGGCATCCTCGGCCGCAAGATCGAGTACACGTCGATGGACACGCAGTCCGCGCCGCAGACCGCCAAGGCGTTGGCGCAGAAGGCGGTCGATCAGGGCGCGTACGTGGTGATGGGCCCGGTGTTTTCGGGCTCGTTCATCGTGAGCATGGTCGAGACCAAGCGCGCCGAGATTCCGAACTTCACCGGCGGCGAGGCGGCGAACATCACGCAGCAGGGCAACCCGTACGTGTTTCGCACGTCGTTCACCCAATCGACGGCAATGCCCAAGCTCGCGCGTTACATCAAGGACACGGTGAAGGCGAAGTCCGTGGCCATGGTGTGGGTGAACAACGACTTCGGCAAGGGCGGCCGCGATTCGATGAGCAAGGCACTCGAAGCGCAGGGGATCAAGGTGGTTGCCGATATCTCCACCGACCCGGGGCAGGTCGATTTCTCCGCTGCGGTGCTCAAGGTCAAGCAGTCGAACGCCGATGCGGTCTTCGTCTATACCAACGAGGAAGAGTCGGCGCGGGCGTTGCGCGAGCTCAAGAAGCAGGGTTACGACAAGCCCGTCATCGGTGAAACCACACTGACCGGGCAGAAAGTGATCGAGCTGGCCGGCGACGCAGCCAACGGCGCGGTGGCGCACGTCGGGCTTACGGTCGACGCGCCGCAGCCCGCGATCAAGGCCTTCGACGAGAAGTTCCAGAAGGACTACAAGTACAAGAGCGACCACAACGGCATGAAGGGCTACAGCGGCATGTATGTGGTCAAGGCGATCACCGAAAAGGTCGGCAAGTTCGACGGCAAGGCATTCGCCAAGGCGCTGCACGGCGCCACCATTCGCGCCAAGGATGTTCCCGGGGTATTGCTCGACGTGCATTTCGACGACAACGGGGATCTCGATCGGGAGAGCTTCCTGGTCAAGGTCGTCAACGGCAAGCAGGTCGTGACGGCGACGCTGCCGCCGATCAGCCCGATCCAGTAGCGCAAAGGGGAAGCGACCGCGCCGCGAGGCTGCGATCGCTCGAAGGAGGAGAAGGGCATGGCTGATTTTCTGCAACTGATCATCTCGGGTACCGCCACGGGCGCGATCTACGCGCTCTGCGCGCTCGGGTTCACGCTCCTCTGGCAAGCGTCGGGCACGATCAACTTCGCGCAGGGCGAGTTCGTGATGCTCCCGGCTTTCGTGATGCTGTTCTTCATCAACACCGCCGGCCTGCCGGTCTGGATGGCCTTCCTGCTGACCTGCCTGGTCGCGATGCTGCTGCTCGGTTATACGTTCAAGCGGGCGATCGTCGATCCGCTGATCCGTCACGGCGTCATACCGCTGGTGATCGCAACCCTCGGACTGTCCATCGGCGTGAAGCAGCTCACCAAGGCCGGCGTGACCGCGCAGGCGATGCCGTTCAACAGCCCGTTTCCCGACGGACTCCTCGCGCTGGGCGATTTCAAGGTTTCCTACGCCGACATCGGCACGCTGCTGCTGGCGGGATTGATCGTCATCGGCCTGCAGCTGTTCCTGAACCGCACCGTCACCGGCCGCGCGATGCAAGCCGTGGCACAGAACACGGACGCGGCCAAGGTCCTCGGCATCAACGTGCAGCGCATGGTGCTCTACACCTTCCTGATCAACGCGGTGCTGGCGGTCGTCGCGGCGCTCCTGGTGACGCCGACGTATCTGGCCAAGTTCGACATGGGCGAGTCGATCGGTCTGAAGGCGTTCTACGCGGCGATCATCGGCGGCTTCAACCAGACGCGCGGCGCCTTGCTCGGAGGCGTTCTGGTCGGCGTGCTGGAAAACCTGACCGGCTCGTATGTGTCGCCGGCGTACAAGGAGGGCGTCGCGCTGCTGCTCTTCCTCGTCGTCATCATCTTCCGGCCCGAGGGCCTGCTCGGTAAGGCCGAGGAGAGGAAGGTATGAGCGCGGCGCGCGAAGTTAAGGCGCGCAGCGCTCGGCGCCGCGCGAATACCAAGCGGCCGACGCGCGACATTGGGAGATCGAGTGCGCGGGAGGAGGCCGTATGAACAATGCCCAACGGATCGGACTGCTGGTCCTGCTCGCGGCCTACGCCATCCTGCCGCTCTTCCTCAAGAATTACGGCATCTACCTGATGACGCTATTGTGCGTGTACCTGATGGCCGCGTTCGGATTGAATCTGATTGTCGGCTACGCCGGGCAGATGTCGATTGGTCAGGCGGCGTTCTACGGGATCGGCGCGTACATCGCCGGCATCCTGATGACCAAGATGGGCGTGCCGTTCTGGCTGGTGCTGCCGGTGGCGGCGGTCGCATGCTTCGTCATCGGGCTGGCGCTGGGGTTTCCGGCGTTGCGCGTGCAGCACCATTACCTCGCGTTCGCCACCCTCGGCTTCAACGTGCTCGTCTTCCTTGTCATGCGCAACGAGGAGCAGCTCACCGGCGGCACGTTCGGGATCTCCAACATCCCGCGGCCGTCGCTCTTCGGCTATTCGCTCGACGGTGCGCTGCCGTTCTTCTACTTCGCTTTCGTGTCGGTGATCCTGCTGGCCGCGGTGCTGTGGTGGCTGCTGCGCTCGCCCTGGGGCCGCGCGTTCGCGGCGTTGCGCGACAACCCGATCCGGGCCGAGAGCACCGGGGTCAACATCACAGCGTACACGCTGCTCGCGTTCGCGATCGGCGCGGCGTGCGCTGGCATCGGCGGCGTCTATCTTGCGGCGCTCGTCAATTTCATCGAGCCGGGTCAGTTCCATCTCTCGGTCTCGCTGATGATGCTGCTGGCGGTGATCGTCGGCGGCTCGGGACGATTCTTCGGCCCGGTGCTGGGATCGGTCGTGGTGATCCTGCTGCCAGAATGGCTGCGCTTTCTGCAGGACTGGTATCTGGCGCTCTTCGGCTTCGCCGTGATCGTGCTGATGGTCTTCCTCCCGGGCGGATTGCTCTCGCTCGCCGACCGCTTCAAGACCAGCGGTGGCGCAAAATGACCGCGCGGCCGAGCTTTCTCGAGGTCCGAGAAGTACGCAAGCAGTACGGCGCGATCAAGGCCGTCGACGGCGTGAGCCTGTCGGTCGGCCCTGGCGAGATCGTCGGCGTGATCGGGCCCAACGGCTCGGGCAAGACGACGCTCTTCAACAGCATTCTCGGACAGATCAAGCCGACGTCGGGATCGGTGGAATTCTGCGGCGAGGACATCACCGGGATGTCGCCGCTGGAGCTCTCGCGCCGCGGCGTGGGCAGGACGTTCCAGACTCTGCAGGTCTTCGTCAAGCTCTCGGTGCGCGACAACCTGATCGCAGCGGCGCAGGAATTCAAGGGCACGATGCCCGGCCGTATGTTCGCGCCGCCC
>VBCL01000115.1:5507-14248 GCA_005888865.1 Betaproteobacteria bacterium
GCGGGAAGCCTCTCCTACGGCCGGCAGAAGCTCATCGACATCGCGATGGCGTTCATGCCGGCGCCGCGGCTGGTCCTGCTCGACGAGCCGTGCGCGGGCGTCAATCCCAGCCTCGTCGACGAGTTGCACGACCGGCTGGTCGAGCTCAACAAGACGCAGGGCGGCAGCTTCGTGGTGATCGAGCACAACATGGACTTCATCATGAAGCTCTGCCCGCACGTGGTGTGCATGGTCGAGGGCAAGGTGCTCGCGGAGGGACCGCCGGTCGAAGTGCAGTCGAATCGGCAAGTGCTCGACGCATATCTGGGTAACTAGGAGAGTCTGACCATGACCGCGGAAAAAATCATCGAATTCGACAAGGTCGTCGCGGGCTATACGCCGAGCCTGACGATCCTCAACGAGCTGACCCTCGACGCGCGCAAGGCGGAGATTACGTTGCTCATCGGTCCGAACGGCGCCGGAAAGTCGACCGTGCTGAAGACGCTGTTCGGGATGCTCGTTCCGCGTTCGGGCGAGGTCCGCTTCGAGGGCAAGCGCATCAACGGCAAGTCGCAACGAGAATTGCTCGCAGAAGGGATCGCCTTCGTGTCTCAGGGGCGAAACCTCTTCGGCTCGCTGTCGGTGCGACATAACCTGGAGCTCGGCGGGATCACGCTGCCTCGCGGCGAGCTGCAGGGCCGGATCGACGAGGTGCTGGCGCGTTTCCCGCGAATCAGGGAGCGCATCGACAACCAGGCGTCGACCATGTCGGGCGGCGAGCAGAAGCAGCTCGAGGTCGGCCGCGCGCTGCTGCTGCGACCGCGCGTGCTCCTCATCGACGAGCCCTCGATCGGCCTGTCGCCGAAGCTCGTCCAGGAGGTGATGACCTTGCTGCGCGCGCTCGCCGACGGCGGCACGACCGTGCTCATGGTCGAGCAGAACGTCCGCACCGCGCTCAAGTATTCGGACCGCGCGCTGGTCCTGGAAATGGGGCGGCTGGCGCTCGATCGGCCCGCTTCCACGTTGCTCGGCGATCCGGACCTGAACCGGCTGTTCCTGGGCGGGCATGTGAAGACTGCTGCATGAGAACACACCAGCTCTCGCTGGGCGCGCTCACGGTCATGGAGCTCTCGCCCGACGACATGGTGAGTTGCGCGGCCGAGGCGGGCTACGATCTTGTCGGGTTGCGCATCCTTCCGGCGACGCCGAGTGAAGTCACCTGGCCGGCGATCGGCGATACGCCGCTCACGCGCAACATCGAGCGCCGTCTCGCCGATACGGGGGTGAAGCTCCTCGACATCGAGATTTTCCGACTGCTGCCGGAGACCGATGTCGCGGCGTTTATCCCGGCGCTCGAAACCGGAGCGCGCCTCGGCGCCACACAGGCTCTCGTCGCCGGCAACGACCCGGATCCGGCACGGCTGGCCGATCGCTTCGCCGCGCTGTGTGACCTCGGCGCGCCGCTGGGCCTCACGATGAACGTCGAGCCCATGCCGTGGACCGAGGTAAAAAACGTCGCGCAGGGCTTGCACCTGCTCGAAGCGGCCGATCGCCCGAACGCGGGCTTGCTGATCGATCCGATCCACTTCGATCGCGGCGGCAACGTTCCGTCCGACATCGCGGTCATCCCCCGCGCGCGGCTGCGCTACATGCAGCTCTGTGATGCGCCCGCCGAACGTCCGCGCGACCACGAGACGCTGATTTTCCAGGCGCGCAACGAGCGACTCATGCCTGGCGACGGCGGGCTCGACCTCAAAGCAATTGTGCGCGCGATGCCGGTCGACATTCCGATCGCACTCGAGGTGCCGATGCGAACGCTGGCGCAAACGGTCGGCGCGGTCGAGCGAGCGAAGCGCATGCGCGAGAAGACCGAGGCGCTGCTGGCAAGGCTTTAGCGTTGTTGTGCGAGCAGCGTGTACTAAACGGAAAACGTCTGCTTGCGGCCGAGGTTGTGTAAAAACGTGGAGGTTGCCTAAACGAGGAAATTTCCTAGACTGAAGGATCGGGTTTCTTCGGGGGGCCGCATGAAGCGATTCATCAAAGGCGAGGACCGAACCCAGGTGACGCTGCTGCCCGCGTGTCTGGATGACTACATTGAAGCGGAGAATCCGGTTCGCGTGGTCGAGGTCTTCGTCGATGGCCTTGATCTGGATGCGCTTGGCTTCGTTGGGGTTGACCCGGCCGCGACGGGCCGGCCTGCGTATCACCCGGCGGTGCTGCTGAAGCTCTACATCTACGGCTACCTGAACCGGATCCAGTCCAGCCGCCGGCTGGAGCGCGAGGCGCAGCGCAACGTCGAGGTCATGTGGCTGACGCGACGCGTGATGCCAGACTTCAAGACCATTGCCAACTTCCGCAAGGACAATGGGCGGGCGATCCGCAACGTGTGCCGCGCCCTCCCGGTTGCCCATCATTCGTGGAGAGAGGCGGATCGTTCGCACGGCTTTGCAGCGAGTCCTGACTCTAACAACGCCAATGACCCGCCGCAGCCCACCCAGGGTGTAGGCTAACCTAGTGATGGATCGGCGTACCAGGTCGGCAAATCGATGTGCTTTAGGCAATCACTCGTAACGCTATGGCTTGCCTTGTCGCTGCCTTTGGTCGCACACGCGTTGGACCGCACGCAACTCGCGGTGGTCGTGAATACGCTGGACCCGCTCAGCGTGCAAATCGGCGATTACTACGCGGCGAAGCGGCGGATACCGTTTCAGAATCTGATCAAGGTTAGCTTTGCGCCAGGCAAGTCGGATCTGAACCGGAGCCAATTCGAGGAAATAAAGTTGCAGGTTGACCGGCAGTCGCGCAGGAACATTCAGGCGTACGCGTTGACCTGGGTCAGCCCCTACCGCGTGGATTGCATGTCGATTACCACTGCCTTCGCCTTCGGATTCGATACAGCGTTCTGCGCCGAACCATGCAAGCTCACTCGAGTCAGTCCTTACTTCAATTCGCCAGTCCGACTGCCCTTTACGCAATTGGGGATACG
Source organism: Betaproteobacteria bacterium (assembly GCA_005888865.1). Classification (GTDB taxonomy): domain Bacteria; phylum Pseudomonadota; class Gammaproteobacteria; order Burkholderiales; family Casimicrobiaceae; genus PALSA-1003. Next base: position 8,473 of record VBCL01000115.1, read on the forward strand.
CCCGACGATGTCGATTGCGGCAGCTTCCTTCGATGATGCCAAGGCGCTCATCGATCGCGGAGTGCTTTCCGACGGGACGTTTCCTATCGGTACCGCCTATCTACTCTCAACCTCGGAAACGGCCCGCAATGTGCGCAGCCGGTTTTACCCTCTCATTGAAGCACTGTTCAACAAACGGCTGAACGTACGACGACTTGATCAGGACGCATTGCGGGACAAGAGCGACGTCCTGTTCTACTTCACCGGTAAAGCAAACATTGAGGGGTTGGAAACCCTGCACTTTGTGCCTGGCGCCATTGCCGATCACCTTACATCGGCCGGCGGCGCACTTACCGAGGGCGGTCAAATGAGCGCACTTCGCTGGCTGGAAGCGGGTGCGACGGCGAGTTATGGAACGGTGATCGAGCCGTGCAATGCTCCACAGAAATTTCCGCATCCGGCAGTCGTCATCGGTCATTATCTGGAAGGCGAGACAGTAATCGAATCCTACTGGAAAAGCGTCAATATGCCGGGCCAAGGCATTTTTATCGGCGAGCCTCTCGCGTCGCCGTTTGCACCTCGGATGCCTGAGGTATCGGCGTTCCCACGATAGAGTGGGCGTTCGAGAGACTTCTCAACCGCATAGGTCACACGATGCAGGCTGGGAACAGCTCTTACACCAAGGGCAGCGAGACTTGGTCTAATGCTGCTCTGCCCGAGCAGTCGCTGGCGCGAGTAGGCGGACAAAGAAGCGATTAGTGAATTGGGGATACCTCGCTGCTAATTACTCATTGCCATACTGATGGTGGCTTTGGGTCGACAGGGGTCGACGGCGAGTAGTCCGTTCGCGGCCGCTAGCTGACCAACGCTCGATCGGCGTGGTTAAGCGCCTCCAGCACTGGCATGACGTTTGCTGCTCCTCTCCGGCGGCCCTCCAGTGTCCACCGACGCGCGTCGCCTTTGCAGCTAGCGTCAGAAACTAACGCATTGCGACAGCCGCGCGCCTTCAACTTTTGCGGGACACTTATCGATGAATCCAACAGCTATCGTAGCCGCGCCCACGGCCGCCGAGCTTGCCAAAGTCGACTCCGAATGCACGCCGATGCCAATTGAATCCCCAGTGACGCGCGGCGCATGGACGCGTGAGATCGAGGAATTGTGTCGCGCGCTTGAGGCTCAGCAGCGAGCGCGTTTCCCAAGGATCGACGCAAAGGAAAAGTAACGCGGCCTTCAGCGCTATACGCCGTGCGGCGCGAGAGCGTCACTCTGCTCGTCGGACGGTCTTCTATTGGTAGCGCACCCAGCTCGTGGGACCGCGTCCAGTGCGAGGCGAGCGTCCATTCGTCAAGTTCCGTTGGCGGTAGTGGGACCTTCGCGAAGGTCGCATGACGACCCCGATGCGGTCAGTCGCATTTCTCGAGAGCGGACGTTGTCGGGTTACTCGAGCACCTTGTCCGCGCGCAGCAGCAGCGACTGAGGGATCGTAACCCCGAGCGCTTTGGCGGTCTTGAGATTGATGACCAAATCAAACTTCGTGGGCTGCTCGATTGCTATGTCGCCGGCTTTGGTACCTTTGAAGATTCGATCGATGAAAACTGTCGAATGGCGCACAAGCTCTGGAATGCTAGGCCCGTACGAGATCAGGCCGCCGGCGCTTGTCGTCTCCTCGAACGGGGTCATCATCGCTAATCGGTGCTGGAAAGCGAGATCCGCGAGCCGTTGCCGGTGGAAATAGCCCACCGCATCGGAAAAAGTAATCAGCGCATCCGCGCGCATCGCGACTATCGTCAAGAAACTGTTATCGAACTCAGCTGGGCCCTTCGCTTCGACGGGCAACAACGTGACGCCCAGTGACCGAGCCGAGGCTCGCAAGTGAGCCCAGTCGGCGGCGAAGTCGGAATAGCCTGGGTCCCAAAGAATCGCCACGCGGGAAGCCTTGGGCACCACTTCCTTGAGGAGTTCCAAGCGCTTGGCGGCTAGCTCGGGGGTGAGCTTCTGGATGCCGGTGATATTACCGCCGGGGTGCGCAAGACTCTGGACGATCCCTGCGGCAACTATGTCGTCCGAACACGCTGCGACGACAATCGGAACAGTAGTGGTCGCACGCATGGCCGCCGTGAGCGGGGCGCCGCACGTAGGCACCCAGAGGACGTCGACCTTGAGCGCCAAGAGCTCCTTTGCGAGTTCGGGAAGCCGCTCGAGCATGTCCTCGCCCGATCGATATTCGATCGCGAGGTTCTGGCCTTCCACATACCCGAGTTGCTGCAGGCCCTCGAGAAACGCCCGCAGTTGTGGGGCGCTGCGCCAAGTTGCAGCGGGCTGACTCGTCGCCAGCACCCCGAGCCGATAGATTTTTCCCGGCGGCTGGGCTAGTGCGGCGGTCGTGCTTGTGACCGCGAGCGCAAGAACCAAGATTGCGTTCCTGCTCATTCGATCTCGATAGCCATAAAGGGGGCCATTACAGCGGCGTCTATGTCTCGAGCCGCGCGGCAATCGGTGGACGACCAACTCGCAGACGTGGCAACGCGAGCATCGGTACGCTGAACCGTCACTAAGATTTCCGGGCAATCTAGACCAAAGCACCCAAACGGTCAACGCATGTTAGTCACCCCCGCAGCCTCGGCGGCGCGCCGCTTCTGATGATAGAAGTATTGCCCGCTGACCATCGCCTCGGGATCGTTGCTCGTCGCGAGCCACACCTGCGTCACCGCGCCTGCGTCGAGATCGTCCGGCGCGCCCGGGCCGCCCATCTTGGTCGCCACCCATCCGGGCTCGAGCGCATTGGATAGAACGTCCGGCCACTTCCGCGCCACGGCGAACGCCAGGATCACGTCGTGCAGCTTAGTGTCCGCGTACGCGCTCGAGCCGCGCCAGGGTCGAGCGCTCCAGGTGAGATCCTTCAGGCTCGGGTCGCCGCTCCGATGCATTCCGGAGCTCAAGTAGACCAATCGTTTCGGTTTGCGGATCAGCGCGGTGAGGATGTAGGGCGCCAGCGTGTTGACCGCGAACACGTGCGGCAACCCGTCCACGGTTGAGATCCGGTGCGGCTCCCGATAGCCCACGCCGGCGTTGTGAATCACGGCATCGAACGCCCCGAGCGCGTTGACCTGCGCGGCGATCTGCCGGCATTCCTCGATGCTGGAGAGATCGCCGGCCACGGCGGTTTCCGCTCCGGACACCGCGGCGAGCGCCTCCTTCGCGCGCGCGTCGTTGCGCGCATGGAGAACGACTTGATGGCCATCGTTGACCATGAGCCTGGCGGCCATCTTGCCGAGGCCGTCGGCGGAGCCGGTGATGAAGACGCGTGCCATCGTTATCGTTTAAACGCGCGACACTCGATCGGCAGTAACGGCTCTGGAATGTTGGTGCGATTCTCGCCCTTGACCGTCATCTTCTCCGGAGCTTCCGCGTAGCCGCAAGCCCACGCGATCGGCACGATCGGCGCATCCTCCACGACCGCGGGACGCAAAGTGAGAATCTTCCCCGTAATGGCACCGTTCGCACGGTTACCGAAGGTGATGTAGATTGCGCCGTTCTCTACCGCAACTGCGCTGACATAATTGGCGACGATCTTTTCGGCGGGAGGCAAGCCCGCGGAGGCGTTGTCAGCAGGGAAGGTCTGGATGAGCGACCAGGACGTGGCAATCGGTTGCTTGGCGATATCGGCCAGCGGCAACGCCTCCTTGATCTGCTCGCGGACGATCCGATCCAGATAGGACGGCAGGGCAAGCATTGCCAGGATGGCGACGACCGCCACCACGGACATCAATTCCATCATGGTGAAACCGTCGCGCCACGTCTTCATGGATTCATTACGTCCTGATGCGATCCGCGGAACCGGTGATGAAGATGCGTGCCATCCCTCGGCTCACAAGACTCTCAGCCCTTCAAGCCGCTCATTACGACGGCCTGGACCACCCAACGCTGCAACGTGACGCCAGCTGGCATTGCGGCCCTGGCGCATTCCCGTCCCTACTCGATCACTTCGTCGGCCTGAAGAAGGATGGTCCTCGGAATGGTCACGCCGAGCGCCTTTGCTGTCTTCTGGTTCACCACGAGTTCGAATCTCGACACTTGCTCGAAGGGAAGATCGCCCGGCTTTGCGCCCTTCAGGATCTTGTCCACATAGTCTGCGGCGCGCCGATGCATGTCGCGGACGTTGGCGCCATAAGACATGAGACCGCCGGACTCGACATAGATCCGGTCTTCGTAGAGCGCGGGCAGGCGCAATTTCGCCGCCCGGTCCACAATCGCGCGTCGTTGCGACGCAAGGATGGCGTCGCCCGAGTTGAGGATCGCTTGCGTGCCGTCCCAACCGATTGCATCGAGTTGGGTGGCAAGTTCATCGCGCGAGCGCACCTCGCTCGATTGGACCTTGACTCCCAATTGGGCGCCGGCATCCTGCATTGCCTTCACTTCGAGACGGTTCTCCGGACGCGCGGGATTCCAGAGCGCGGTTGCCTGCGTGAGTTTCGGAACGGTTTCCTTCAGCAGCGCGACGCGCTTGGCACTCAGTTCGAGCTGCAGTCCCGAGACGCCAGTGATGTTGCCACCGGGCCGCGCCAGGCTTTGGGCGAGACCGGCCGTCACAGGATCGCCGGTAGCCGCCATGACAATCGGAATCGTGCTGGTGAATTTCTTGGCAGATAACCCCTCGGGCGTACACATCGCGACGATGACGTCCACCTTGCTTTGGACCAGCGCGTCCATGATGGCGTCCAGCTCCGCCGGGTTGCCATGCGCGTCACGATGCTCCAGCACGAAATTCTTGCCGTCGATCCAGCCAAGTTGGCCCATTCGGTCGCGGAATGACTCGGAATAGGGTCCGGAGGGCCCCTCGCTAAAGAGCCAGACGTATGCGACGCGTGGAAGTTTGGGCGCGGGCTGAGCTGCCGCACCCGGGGCAGCTGCGACTAGGACAACCGTCGCCAGTGCGAATATCGCGCGGAAGGTAATTTTCATGCTTCACTCCTGGTACCACAAACTCGCGGGATCACAGTCTAACCGCCCTGCGGCCGCGACGTTGTCTGACCCCGACCCGGTGATGAGGACTACCTTGCCTTTGAGATCCGAGATCATGTCCATTCCCTCGCTTGAGATTCGCCAGCGCATCGCCAAAGGCGTGGCCCGATCATTGGAAGCTTACTTGAAGACTAGCCCTTCAAGCCGCTCATCACGACAGCCTGGACCACCCAACGCTGCAGCGTGATGAAGATGAGCAGGATCGGCAGGATGCTGATCACCGCGGCGGCGGTGAGCAGGTTGTATTCGATGAAGTACATATTGGTGAAACTCATCAGGCCCATGGTGACCACCTTCATCTGGGGGCTGCTGATCACCACCATCGGCCAGAAGAACTCGTTCCAGTTCCACATGAACTTGATGATCAGCAGGGTGGCGATGGCCGGCTTCACCGACGGCAGAACCACCTCGAAGAAGATTCGGAGCTCGCTGCAGCCGTCGATGCGGGCCGCGTCGATGTAGTCGTTGGGAATCATCTCGATCGCCTGCCGCATCAGGAACACGCCGAAGACGCTGACCAGGTCCGGGGCCACGATGCCCATGTAGGTGTCGAGCAGCCCGAGGTCGTTCATCCAGACGTAGAGCGGCACCACGACCGACTGGAAGGGGACCATCAAGATGCCGACGATGGCGAGGAAGAAGACGTCCCGTCCGGGGAAGTGATACTTCGCGAATCCGAACCCCGCGAGCGACGAGACCACCACGCTGCTCACGGCGGCGATCGAAGCGACGATCGTGCTGTTCAGCAGGTAGCGCAGGAAGGGTTCGCGCTTGA
>VBCL01000515.1 GCA_005888865.1 Betaproteobacteria bacterium
TTACACTCCTCGCGTCGCGCGGCGCCATCCGCGTCGCGACACCCGAAAAAACAATGTGATATTGAGCTAGGCACGAAATATGCGGTCTACCAATGCTCAAGGGGAAGAAGTTGGCTTGTCTTCAGTCGCTACGAGGCGTGTGCCAATGGCTACGCCCAAATTCCTGCTTAGCTCGTTTTCGCAGAGTCTGTGCGTTTGGAGCTAGTGCCGCCCGTGTCAGCCGACATGATTGTGGCCGGTCTGGCAGCTGCCCCTCAGTCCTTTACGCACGCTATCCCTCGGGGAATTGATGGCGATGATCCCTGAATTGTTCGCGCGTGGAATCATTCCCCTTTCTACCGCGAAATCTTCATGAGAGAGGGGATCCGCGAGCGGGACCTGCCGTACGTCGCATTGGAGCATCTGCCTGTCGTTTCGAAGTCGGACCTGATGGTGCGTTTCGACGAGGCGGTTACCGATCGGCGCCTGCGCAAGAGCGACCTAGAAGCGTGGGTCGCGCAGGACGCCGATCCGTTGCACCTCTTCCTTGACGAGTACATCGTCCTCCACAGTTCGAGCGGAACAAAGATTTATAGCTACGTGCCGCACACGCGCAAGGCGTGGCGCTATTTGACGGCCACGGCGGCCCCGCAGCTGCTGCCCTTGGCACAGGGCATCGAGCGGCCGCTTCGCAGCGCCTTCTTCATGAAATCGGAGGGTCATTTCGTAGCCCCTACCAGCATAAGCCTCGCCTCGCAGAAAGCCCACGAGGTGCTGCGGCTTTCCATATCCGACCCCATCGAAGAAATCTGGGCGCGGCTCAATGCCTTCCAACCCGAGCGCCTGACGAGCTACGCCAGCACGCTGCTCTGGCTGGCCGAGTGGACGCTGCAGGGGCGGCTTCGCATTGCACCGCGGTCCGTGCTCGTCAGTGCGGATCGGCTGACTCCCGCCATGCGTGAGAAGGTGAAGAAAGCCTGGAATGCCGAGATCTACGACCTGTACGGCGCGGCCGAATCGCTCTACATCGCGGCGCGGGGGCCGGGCGATGACGCGTTCCATGTTTTTACCGATTTGAATCTGTTGGAAGTCGTGGATACCACCAACCGCATGGTGCGGCCCGACGAGCGCGGCCGTGTGTTGCTGACGAGCCTCGTTCACACCACGTTGCCGATCATCCGCTTCGACCTGAATGACATCGCTGTTCTGGGCAAGGCCGGGTTCGGCGCCGAAACGCTTCTCGCGCTGCACGGCAAAGCCCACCATTCGCTGCCGCTGCGTCTGGCGAACGGCGGCGTCGCGGCACTGGAGGTGCACGAGCTGGCGCAGGTCGAGCTGCCGGGCGTCGAAAAAATGCAGTTCGTCCACCGCAGCCCGATCGACGTCGAGATCCGGTATCAATCTCAGCACAATCTCGACAGCGAGATCGAAGGAGCCTTCCGCCAGCTGCTGGCGCAGAAATCGGCCATGATGGAAACGCTCAAGGTACGGCGGGTCGAGCGCGTCTTCAATGATCACGCGACGCACAAGCTCCGGGTGGTCACGCCGGACGAGGAGATGGTCGCGGCGATTTCGCTGGCAGCGGACGATGTCTGCTCTTCGTCCTCAGGGTCCGCACTGTCGATTGGCGCCGGTTCTCTGTTCGCTGCGGCGGACCTGAGCGGATCGATCGATCGTCGGTTCAGTGAGATCGCGCTCCGACATCCCGAGCATCCCGCAGCGATCGAGGGGGACATGCAACTCTCCTACGGAGAGCTTCATCGGCGCGCCGCTCAGGTTTCCGGGGAACTGCTCCGACGAGGGTTCGACCCGGCGCGGCCGGTCGCCGTGCTTTGTGGCCACGGGCTCGAGTTGTTGCCGCTGATCCTGGGCGTCGTGCGCGCGGGAGGATTCTATGTCCCGCTGGATCCTTATCTGCCGACGGGGCGGCTGAAGATCATTCTGGCCGACGCACGCCCGGAGTTTGTGCTGGCGAGCGCCGCGCAGCGGGAAGCGGCCGCGACTTTGGCCGCAGAACAGCACACCGTGTTGTGCTTGGACGAGATGGAGGCGTCGCCGCCGCAATGGATGCCGACGCTCGCGCCGGCGGCCCCGGCCTGCCTGCTGTACACGTCCGGCACTACGGGCATCCCCAAGGGTGTTGTCCTGAGCCATTCCGCCATTCTCGCGCGCGCGGCACGCTACGCGGCCGACTACGACATCAATCAGGCGGACCACCTCTCGTTGCTCCAGTCATTTGCGGTCAGTGCAGGCATTCGCGAAATCT
>VBCL01000512.1:0-502 GCA_005888865.1 Betaproteobacteria bacterium
GATCCAGCGGTTGAGCAGGTCCTTGAGCTGCTCGGCCACGCGCGGATGCTGCTCGAGAATGTTTTGCAGACATGCCGGGTCGTCGCGGATATTGAACAGCCGGTAAATGGCTCCGTCGGTGAGCGGTTGATAGGTGAGCTTCCAGTCCCCGACGCGCACCATGCGGTCCTTGGCGGCGATAATGATGTCGACGTATTCGGGCTTGAGAGAGATCATGCCGACGCGTTTATCCGGAACTTCGAGCAGCTCCGGCAAGTCAGGGTAGCGCAAATGATTGGCCGGCGTGCCGGGCAGGTCCGTGAGCCACACTCCGGTCTCGTTGAACGCGGGTAGCGCGCTGGCGAGCTCCTCGCCACGCATGAGCGGCACCAGTGAGACACCCTGCATGGATGGCGGAGAAGCGAGCCCCGCGAGCTCGAGGAGCGTGGGCGCGAGATCGACCGTGCGCACGACGTCGGTCACCTTACGCGGCCCGCGAATCCGCGGATCGGCGATGATGATC
>VBCL01000512.1:513-6171 GCA_005888865.1 Betaproteobacteria bacterium
GCCGAGAAATCGCCGATCGCCGAGTTGCCCTGTCCCCAGGTCTCGTGCTCGAAGAATTCGAACCCGTGATCGCTGAAGACGACGACGATGGTATTGTCGGCGAGCTTGCAAGCCTCGAGATAGGCGAGGATGCGCGCGACCTCATCGTCGAAATTCCTGACGCAGCCGTCGTAGAGATCGATCACCTGCTCGAGGTCGAACTTCGACTTCGGCTCGGCCTGAGCCCGGATGATCTCCCATGGATCGCGAAGCTTGGCCATGATGAACTTCGATTCGCCACGATATTCCGGATTCGAATAGAGGGAATAGTACGGGTACTTGGATGTGAAGGGCGGGTGCGTGGTCGCCATGAACGACACCAGGAAAAAGGGTGCGTCCTCCTTTGCCAGCTTGTCGATCATCCGGCGGGTGTCGCGGCCGACCTCCTCGGTCAGAGGGATGCCGCCGAGATAATGGATTTCGGGCAGGAGCGCCTTGCCGAAGGCGTTCTGGGTGAACAGTTCGGTCCTTGGCGCAGCAAGAACTTGATGTTCCACTGGTCCGGCGGCAAGTCGCGATGATCGAACCCGAAATTGAATTTCTCGGCGTCGGACGCGGCCCAGTCGCCGACGATTCCAGAACGGTACCCCGCCTGGTTCAGGATCTGCGGCAGCGTTGGGACGTGCAGCCGCGTCTGTTCGGGCGTCACGAAGGTATCGCGCACCCCATGCCGGTGCGGCCAGGTGCCGGTGAGCATGGTGATCAGGCTTGGGGCCGTCCGCGCACACGGAACATAGCAATCCGTGAACTGCGTGCCGCGCTTGGCAAGCCGCGCGAGATTGGGCGTGAGCTCACGACGGTAACCGGCTCCGAACAGTCGATCGGCGCGCAGCGTGTCGGAGCCAATGAGCACGATGTTGGGCGAGGAGTGCGCCCGCCTGCGGACGGGGGCCGCTTCCGGATCGGGCTTCCGCGTAGCCCAACGGACCATCACAACGTACACCGCCGCGATAGACGCGAGGGCTCCCAGCCCGACCCATGCATCTGCGCGCGCCAGCATCGTCGCCCCCGCCACGAGCCAGAGTGCAGCCAGGGCTACCGAGGCCCTGTCGAGCGCCCGCAGGCGACCTGGCGTAAGCAGATGCCACAGAGGGTAGAAATGGGTCATCGAATACAGCGACGAGGCCGCGATCACGCCGGGAGAGAGCAGCAGGGTTCTGGCGAATTGGCGCGCGACCAGCAGGAAAACGGCGATGATTCCCAGCACGACGGCGGCGCCCGCGTCATAAGGGGCATCGGCCAGAACCAGACCGATGACGTACCCGAGAATACCGACAAACGCGAGAGCCGCCGTAATCAGGAACGCGAACAAGACAAGCCTGCCGAGCGAGTACGCAAGGTAGAGGCGGTAGTGGGCCAGGACTTCCTCGGCCATCTCCGGTCCCGTGCGCGTGAAATCGAGGATCGACTTGAGTACCAGCACGATGGCAGAGATCCCGCCGACCAGGAGCGCCACTTCCGCGCCGTGCGCGAGCGACGTCAGAACGAGGGCGTCGAGCGGCCGCATGGTCACACCGGCCTTTTGAGCAGGAAATCGCGGAAGAGGCCGAGGCACAGCCGGCCACGGCCTGCGGGTGAGAGCACGAGCGCGCGCAACGTATCGGCGTAGGCGAGACCAAGACGGCCCGCCCGATACGCGGGCTTGGCATAGTCGGTATAGGCGCCAGCCAGGCAGTTGCGCCAGAAGCGGCCGCGGAGTGGCGCCGGCAGCAGGCCGCGGTTCTTGTGCAGCGAGCGCAGCGTCGCGGCCCGCATCCTGTCGAGGTTGCGACTGACGCTTTTTTCGCGGCGAAGGATGACCGCCAGCGTCTCATTGATGCAAGCGTAGCCGGACACGGCCGCCAGCCGTATCCACAGGTCCGGATCTTCGAAGCCACCGAGGCTCTCGTCGAAGCCGCCGACGCGGTTCAGGAGATCCGTGCGCACCATCACCGCCGAGCAACCGCCGGCGATCGCCGCGTTCTGGGCAAAAAGCGTCGCAAGAATTTCGGTGCTCCCATTGGGGCAGCGCCAGATGTTGAGCAGTCTCCCATCGCCATCCTCGACCCTTGCAGTCGTCGAACAGAACCCGACTTCCGGCCGCCTCTGCATGAGCTCGACCTGCTGTGAAAGCTTCTCCGGCAGCCACCAATCGTCGGCATCGAGAAAGGCAACATACGTGCCACCAGCGCGACGGATGCCCGCATTGCGGGCCGCCGACATGCCGCGGTTGGCTTGATCGATCACGGTGATGGCGCCGCCGTAGCTCTCGAGCAGGGCCCGAGTCCCGTCGGTGCTCCCGTCGTTGACCACGATCAGCTCGCGGGCGCGGAAGTCTTGCGCCCGCACGCTGTCTATTGCGCGCCCGATGCACCAGGCGACGTTGTAGGCCGGCATGATGACACTGACCAGAGGCGTGCTAGCCGTCGACGTCATAGCCGAGCTCCTCCATCAGCGGACGGATGCGGGGCAGAATGCGCTCGATCTTCGCCGCGTGTCGTTCTTTCCATTTCTGCTTCTTCGGAGCACCGTTGACGATGCTCGTGGGCCGCGCGGCAAGCGTCGCGCAGCGTCGTGCGACAGGTTCATCGAACGGCAGATCGAGCCGCTCGAACACTTCGCGGAACATCTCGACCGGGCGGTCGAAGATGTCCTCGTAGCGCAGCCGAATCCACAGCCCCGGGGGAATCTGGCGCGACGCATCGAGCGCAAGACGATTCGCCGTCAGCCACTGGTAGGCGCACACCTCTTCCAGCGGCGCATCGTTGTAGTCGCGCCAACCGGGCGGCAGCATGAAGGCCCACTCCTTGAATGCGCCGCCATCGATGTTGACGGCACATGGAAACGTCCCGAGCAGCTTCCCCAGCGCGAAATGGCCGTTGTGAAGCCAGCCGTCCATCAGCGAGCTGACGTTGTCGCGCCCGTCGCGGTGGATATAGACGAATCGTGCCTGCGGAAACAGACGGTGCAGATACGCAATGCGCATGACGTTGATGCATGTCTTGTCCAGGACCCGTCCCAAGCCCAGCCTCTGGAAGAAATAACGTTGCGCCGCATCGCGGTGCTCGGGTCGGGCGACGTCTGCGCCCGCCGCCTCGGATTCCCACCCATTGCGCCGCGGGCCCCACAAACCGTCCCAGAATTCCGGGATCTCGTGACCGAACGACAGGAGCTGCGTCGACATCGCAATCGTTTCGTAGGTAACCGTCGTGCCCGAGCGCGAGCAGCCCACGACGAAGACCGGATCGCGGGCGTCGGAGCGCATCAGATCCCAGTAGAGGCCTCGCAGCGCGAAGTTCATCGCGCGCAGATTCTTGGCCCGGATGCCGGGATCCAGGAGCTTGTGCAGGTTGCGCAATCGCGGCATCGAGATCACGAACGGCTCTGGGCCGAACCGTCCATCCAGGCGTGCATGTGACCCTTGATCTCGCCCAGCGAAGCGGCGAGCCGCACCAGGTGGAACCGCCGCTCGTTCGACCCGAACGACGTCAACACCGCCAGCGAGTAGCCCCCCGCCTTGCGGATCATGTAAGGAGGGACGAGCCCCTTGCCGTCTCCAGTGCTCCCCAGCCGCACGGCTGACGCAGAGCGCTCGAAGGCCTTGCGCACGACGTAGCCGAGCTGCAGCCGACCCGGATCCACGAAGTGATACTGCACGATCTCCGGCACGTACTGCACGACGGCTCCGGCGGCAATCGCGCGCAACACCCATTCGTGATCCTCTGCGCCGCCCAAGCCTCGCCCGACCGGCCCATACACCGTCGAGAAATCGCCGACCGTGTCGAAGAGCTCCGTTCGCAGGACCAGGTTGCCGCCGCCAGGCGTGGTGGTTTCCTGAGGCGAGGCGAGAGGCCGGTCGCCAAGATCGTAACGCGGCACCGGGAGCGGATAAATGCGGTACGGGCCGTTGTCGTGCACCCACGCGGGCTCCGATCCGTCCCAGTCCGGCAGGATGCGACCGCAGAGGATGTCGGCCTCGGGGTAGCGCTCGGCGGACTTGCACACGTTCTCCAGGTAGCCGCTATCGACTCGATGGTCGTCGTCGACGAAGGCAACCCGTTCCGACGTGAGCAGTGGGATGGCGCTGTTCAGCGCATGGGACTTCCCCATCCGCGGTTCGGCCACCCAGCGCAGTGGCAGGCGTCCCTCCCGCGTTGCCGGGTCCGACGCAGCGCATGTGTACAGATCGAGCAGCGTATGCGTACCGTCGGTGCACGCGTTCGCCGCGACCAGCACCTCCACGCTCCAATCGCGTGGGTGACTCGCCTCGTTGAGATAGCGCAAGGTGCGCTCGAGCAATCCCGCGCGGTTGTGCGAGCTGATCAGCACGGTCAGCGTGCGACTCACTGCCTGGCCGCGAAGATCGACGCTCACGCCGTTTCCCTCCCGGCCCGCCGATAGCCTGCCATCGTGCCGAGGAAATGCCCGACGGTCATGAGCTGGCGGAAGGCAGTGTCGGGCCCTCGAGTCGCAAGCAGAACAAGGTACCTCCCCAATGCGCGAGTGATCTGCGGGTAGAGAAAAAGCGGAATTCCAAGCGCGCGACGGCGATACGGTCGACCATCATAGAAGGCTTTTTGAAAGCCGGCATTGAAGTGGATGGTGAGGAAATATCGCTGTTGCAGTTGATGCGGCTGGACTCGATGATAGACGATGGCACGCGGCTCGTAGAAAATGCGCGCCTCGCCCGCTGCGTTAAGCCGATGGAAGTAGTCGGTTTCGGCGCCCTTGAAGAGCTCCCCGCGCTTCCGGCCTTCGCCTTTGCGACCGAGCTTCGGATCGAACAGACCGATCCGCGCGACCACCCGGCGGTGAAAGGACATGTTGCCTCCGAACGGGTAACGGCTCTTCCCATCCATCTGAAACGGTTCGTCTCCGAAATCCTGATAACCGAGGAATCCCGAGATTTCCGACCCGGGAACGACCCAGCTAGGTAACTTCATCGAAGGATCGAGGTGGATCCTGCCGCCGATGGCGTCGGCATCGGTCCGCGCGAACGCCTCGGCCAGCATGGCGAGCCACCGAGGGCTGACGTGAATATCATCGTCCACAAACGTAAAATGCGCGCCCTGGGAACTCGACACGCCGCAGTTGCGTGCGTAGTTGAGGCCCTGTTGCGTTTCCTTGGCGTACCTGACCTTGATGGTTAGCTCACGGCTGAGCCTGTCGACCATTTGCGGCGTGTCGTCCGTGGAGTTGTTGTCCACGACCAGGACCTCCCAATCCAATCCATCGACACCCTCCTGTGCCGCGAGGGCGGCAAGGCACGACGGCAGGTTCTGGCTGCGGTTGTACGTACAGACGATGATCGTGAAGTCCACAACAGGCCCTAAGATCCTGCGTCAACTACAGCTTCCGGATCCATATACTTCCTCCGGGATTCTCGAGGCATAGCGGCATCTTCTCCCGGAAGAATGACTCGTAATAGCGTTCCATGAAGGTGTTCATCAGGACCACGCGGAATTCCCGGTTGTATTGAAGGAACGTTCGCAGCATGTACGCCTCGTTCCACGCCCTCCCGTCGTAGACCCACTCCTTCGGGTATTCGAAAGGATAGATGATGTCGTGAAAGTGGATGTGGACCCCGGAACGGATCCGCGGCAGGACTTCGAAGAAAATACGATTGACGTCGCTGTTGAT
>VBCL01000513.1 GCA_005888865.1 Betaproteobacteria bacterium
GAAGACTTAGCGCTTCCAGCGAGTCCAGCCTGTCTGGAAATTCCATCGATTTCGGTTCCAACTGATGCATTAGCGATGCAGTCCGGAAGGGCCGCGCGCGCGTGCAAGAGCAGGCGGCGACTGAGCTCTTCAGGCGAGAGCTTGCCGTAGACCCGTTCCAGCATCCGCGTGTCGGCGTGGCCCATCGTGGGCGCGATGATCTCGTCGGGGAAGGCGGCGATGCGCATCCAGCGGCCGTAGGTGCGGCGCAGGTCGTTCGGCGAGCAGCGCTCGATGCCCGCGCGCGCGCACGCCTCGAGGAGATCGCGGCGCACGTTCGCCCACGGAGGGAAGAGCAGGTCCTGACCGGGGGCGTGCTCAGCGGCGTAGCGGAGCAGGCTTAGGAGCGCCGGATGCGCCACGATGAAACGGCGATCGCGCGTCTGCCGCTTGGTGCCGCGCAGGTGAACCCAACCCGACTGCGGATCGATGTCTTCGCGCCGCGCCCGCGTGCACTCGCGCCAGTTCGCGGAGGTGGCGACCATGAATGCGACCGCGGCCGCTTTCGGGGCCGTCAGCTCTCCCAGCAGACGTGAGAGCTCGTCCGGTGTGAGCGCGCGCTCCCGCGGCCTGTATCCGGCACCGAATCGCTCAGGCAGCACCTCATCGAGGCTTCCCGACCACAGCCGCGCCCGGAGCGCGAGCCGAAGCGCCGCGCGCAGCGTGGTCAGCTCCTTGTGGATGGTGTGGTCGCTCGTGCCCTCGTCGCGCCGCGCGCGCACGTAGGCGTCGACTGCCGGCGCGTCCAGCTGCGCCAACCGGAAGTCCTCGCCGAAGAGGCGCAGCAGCGCGCCAGCCTTCTTCGCGTAGAAGTGGGCTGTCTCAGGCGCGCGCTTGCCCGCCTTCGCTTCTGACCAGCGGTGCTCGACGAGCATCTCGAGCGCCTGGCGCAATGTGGTTCGCGCTGCCGCAGCCTTGCGCGGATCGGCAGCTTCTTGCTCCAGCCGGCGCAGCTCTATCATCGCGGCGTGACGATCCGTGCAGTGAGTATTGACCTGCTTGCGGATGCCGTTCTCGTAGACGTAGCCGAACCAGATCCGTCCTCGCCTCGTCAGTCGACCTTGCTGGTGCGGCACGTCGCCTCCCTAGCGGCGCATCCGCGGTGCTCGCGCAACCCGAATCGGTGGAGCATCGCTCGACCGCGCTGCAGCGACACTAGGCCTAGACTCCGACGCGCGCACGTTGGCCGAAGCCTGCGGCGGACGCGGTGCTGCGAGCTTGAGCGTATGGACCACGTAGCTCTCGAACACGTCGAGCGGAACCCGGAGCAATCGTCCGGGCCGCTGAGTCCTGCCAAGGGCGCGATTCATGTGCTCGACCGTGAGCATCGGGACGACGAAAATCTCTCTGCCGTTCGAGATGTTCACGCGCCTGCTCCAGGCACTGTCCGTCACATCCGCCATCGGCGCCCCCTCTGAGCTTGTTTCTCACGAATAAACCACACTTCCGAAACTAAATCAACATCAATTAGCAACACAGCGTCCGAATGATCGCAAACTCGGCGAGCCGGCAAAACTGGGCAGCGGGGATTCGCCACGCGGCGAGTAGCGGCAACGTCTTCGCGCACCTCGAGGTTTCGTCATCCCCACACGCGCAGGCGAAGAGAGCGTCCGAAGTGTCGGATAGGTCTGCTAAGATCTTCTTTGAGTGGCGCGCTACGGCGCCAGGGAAACGTCATGCTGCGGGTCGAGATCAAACCGAAGATGCTGCGCTGGGCGTGCGAGCGCGCGGGCATCGACCTCGCAGAGGCTGAGGATCGTTTCCCCCAGTTCGCAGCGTGGACCGCTGGTGCGGCTCGACCGACGCTCAGGCAACTTGAGGAGTTCGCGAGGGCCACCCACGCGCCGCTCGGCTACTTGTTCCTACCCGAGCCACCGATCGAGCAGCTGCCGATCCCAGACTTTCGAACGATCGGTGCCGAACGCCGCCGGCACCCGAGCCCCGATCTGCTCGATACCGTCTACCTGTGCCAGCAGCGACAGGAGTGGTTCCACGACTTTGCACGCACCAACGGGGAGCAGCCATTGGAGTTCGTCGGGTGGGCTCAGCTCGACAGCGATGTCGGGGCGGCTGCTGCGGCCATTCGTGGCCGTTTGGGCTTTGATGTTGAAGCCCGCGCCCAAATCGGAACTTGGACCGATGCCCTACGGGAGTTCATCGAGCAGGCCGACCGCATTGGCGTGCTCGTAATGGTGAACGGCATCGTGGGGAGCAACACGCGCCGCAAGTTGAACGCTGAGGAGTTTCGCGGTTTCGCGATTGCGGACGAGTTGGCGCCGCTAGTCTTCATCAACGGCGCGGACACGAAGGCCGCGCAGATGTTCACGCTAGCCCATGAACTCGCGCACATCTGGCTGGGGAAATCGGCGGTCTCTGATGTTGCCCCGGTCTCGATGACCGTGAACACGGTCGAAACGTGGTGCAACCGCGTGGCCGCCGAGATGCTCGTACCACTCGAAGGCTTCCGTGCCGAGTACCGCAAGGGAGACGACCTGCGCAGCGAACTCGACCGCCTCGCTCGTCGCTTCAAGGTGAGCACGCTAGTCATCCTGCGCCGCATGTACGATGCCGGCGGCCTTCGGCGGGCAGAGCTAGACGCAGCCTACGCCACCGAGCTGAAACGCCTCTTGGCCGTCTCGAAACAGAGCGGCGGGAACTTCTACCTGACGCAGGCGGTGCGGGTGGGGAAGCGATTCGCTCGCGCGCTCATCGCGAGCACGCTCGAAGGTCAGACGCTCCACCGCGACGCGCTTAGACTGCTCGGTTTCTCAAAGCTCTCGACCTTTAGGGAACTCGGGCAGCGCCTCGGTATCCCCTGATGGCGTACTTGCTCGACGCCAACGTGTTCATCCAGGCGAAGAACCTGCACTACGGCCTCGATTTCTGCCCTGCGTTCTGGGAGTGGCTCATCACGTGCAACCGTGCGGGCACAGTCTTCAGCATCGAAAAGGTCGGAGACGAACTCGCCGCCGGAGCAGATGAACTGTCCACGTGGGCTGCACCGCTTGGGAGCGGCTTCTTCCTGAGGCCAGATGCCACGGTCTTGCCTGCTCTTGCAAATGTGAGCCTTGGGTCACTGGCCAGA
>VBCL01000116.1:0-9856 GCA_005888865.1 Betaproteobacteria bacterium
CGCGTCTCCTCGCCACCACCTTCGTATTCGACCAGCCGGCCGCTGGTGAGGATCAGCGGGAAATTCTTCGCGACCTCGTTCTTCACGTTCTCCTGTTGCACCGACTTGTAGAGCGTCGGCAGGCGCCAGAACGCCTTCTTGTCGTCGTGCGTCGGATACTTGGCGACCAGATCCGGCCGTGGCGAATAGAGTGGCTCGGTTCCACACGACGGCGCGAGCCTTGGCGTTGCCCCACGGATGCGCGCCATGCTTCATGGTCACGCGCTGGATGCCGCCGGAGAGGTCGGTCTTCCAGTTCTTGCCTTCGGCAGCCTTCTTCTCGTCCTCGGTCAGTTCGTCCCACCAACCGAGCTTCTTCATGAGCACGTGGTCGAATTCGGGATATCCGGTCGTGAGCTCGGACCCCTTCGGATACGAGCCGTCCTCCGCCAGCAGGTTGACGCCATCGCGCTCGATGCCGAAGTTGGCGCGGAAGCAGCCGCCGCCATCCATCATCGCGCGCGACTGGTCGTAGAGGTTGGGTGACCCCGGATGCTTGATCTCCGGCGTGCCGTAACACGGCCACGGCAGCCCGTAGTAGTCGCCGTCGCAAGGCCCGCCCTTCGCGCGCAGCGTCTTCACGTCGAAGGTCGCCTGGTTCTTCATGTGGAGCTTGAGCCGTTCGGGCGATTGGCCGGTATAGCCGATCGTCCACGTGGCGCGGTTGATCTCTTTCAGAATCGATTCGGGCTTGGGCTCGTCGAACTTGGCCTCACCGTCCGGCTTCCAGATCTCGTAGTTCTTGACGAACTCCTTGCCGAACCCGAATTTCTTGGCAAACTGATACATGAGCGCCTGGTCGGTCTGCGATTCGAACAGCGGCGTGATCACGCGCTCGCGCCATTGCAGCGAGCGATTCGATGCCGTGACCGAACCCGACGTCTCGAACTGCGTGCAGGCTGGCAGGAGATAGACGCCGTCCTTGCGCACCATCGCCGCCATCGCCGCGGTCGCCGACGGGTACGGGTCGACGACCACGAGCGTGTCGAGTTTCTTCATCGCCTCGACCATTTCCTTGCCGCGCGTCTGGCTGTTGGGCGCATGGCCCCAGTACACCACCGCGCGCAGGTTCGGATCCTGGTCGATGTTCTCGTTCTTTTCGAGCACGCCGTCGATCCACCGCGATACCGTGATCCCCGGTTTTTCCATCAACGCCTGCGAGGCGAAGCGGCCCTTGATCCAGTCGTAATCGACGCCCCAGACCGCGGCGTAGTGCTTCCAGGCGCCGGCCGCGATGCCGTAATACCCAGGCAGCGAGTCGGGGTTCGGGCCGACGTCGGTCGCGCCCTGCACGTTGTCGTGGCCGCGGAAGATGTTCGCGCCACCGCCCGACACGCCGATGTTGCCCAGCGCGAGCTGCAGGATGCACGACGCGCGCACGATCGCGTTGCCGGTCGTGTGCTGCGTCTGGCCCATGCACCAAACGACGGTCGACGGCCTGTTCTTGGCCATCATCTCGGCGATCTTGTAAACGCTGGCTTCGGGAATGCCCGTGACTTCCTCGACCTTGTCCGGCGTCCACTTGGTCAGACACTCTTCGCGGACCTTGTCCATGCCGTAGACGCGGTCGTGGATGTATTGCTTGTCCTCCCAGCCGTTCTTGAAGATGTGGTGCAGCATCCCGAACAGGAAGGCGATGTCGCTGCCCGAGCGGATGCGGACGTACTCGTCGGCCTTCGCCGCGGTGCGCGTGAACCGCGGGTCGACGACGATCATCCTGCAGCCGGTCTCCTTGGCATGCAGCATGTGCAGCAGCGACACCGGATGCGCCTCGGCGGCGTTGCTGCCGATGTACATCGCGCACTTGCTGTTCTGCATGTCGTTGTACGAATTGGTCATCGCGCCGTAGCCCCAGGTATTGGCTACGCCGGCAACCGTGGTCGAGTGGCAGATCCGCGCTTGGTGATCGCAGTTGTTGCTGCCCCAGAACGACACGAATTTACGGAATAGGTACGACTGCTCGTTGCTGTGCTTGGAGCTGCCGATCCAGAATACGGCGTCCGGCCCGCCCTTCTCCTTGTCGTTGCGGATCGCGAGCAGCCGATCGCCAACTTCCTTGATCGCGTCGTCCCACGACATCTTCTGCCACTTGCCGTCGACCAGCTTCATCGGCGCCTTCAGCCGGTGCGAGTGCTCGTGCATGCCGTGCTCGCGCACCGACGCGCCCTTGGCGCAGTGTGCGCCGAGGTTGAGAGGCGAGTCGAACACCGGCTCCTGCCGGATCCACACGCCGTTCTCGACCACCGCGTCGATCGAGCAGCCGACCGAGCAGTGGGTGCACACCGTGCGCTTGACTTCGACCTTGCTGGCAGCTTCGCCGGCGGCGTCGGCCTTGCCGATCACGCCATACGGAAGCTGACTGGCGAACGCTCCGGCCCCGGCGACGAGACCCGAACGCTTCAAAAACGTCCGCCGATCCATCGTGGGAAGCTTGGCTCCCGCGTGGCGGCGAAAACGTGGACGAGCTGCCGGGGCGCTCTCAGCCGCGCCAGTATCTGTTCTCGTGAGCAGCATGATCCGTTCCTCCTCCTAGCAAACCGTTCCGAAAAACGACGACGTCCACCCGGCCTCCGAATTTGGCTCAGATTTTCGTCGTTTGGTAATAGCGCTTCACATGGTCGGTCAGGCGGTAGCCCTGGCTATCATTCGCATCGGGTGCCGGCTCGGTCTTCGGCGCCACGCCGGTGAGCGAGCGCGCCGCCAGCGCCGCCGCACCCGCACCCCCCACCCCCAGCGCCAGCAGGAAGCCGCGGCGGCGAGCGTCAGTACGCGAAGGCGAAGCGTCGGATTGGGACGATGACTTGAAAGGGGTCTTACGCCGCATCGAGCGCATACCCACCTCCTCGAGAAAAGACCTGCAAACGTGACATTATGAGTGGCGTCCCGAAGGGCCCCCGTCACTCGATGGCGAGCGCGTCACGTTCGATCGCCACAAAGGATTGAGTGAATTCTGCTACCCGCCGATAGTAGTTGGCAATAGGAGATGCAATTATTGCGGCGCAGCATGCCGCAACCCACGGAGAAACGTAGCTTTCGAAGAATTTGCGCTGATCGGCAGACGACGAGGCTTCGATGCCGGGCGCGCCGCCGATCAATACGCGCATGGTTTCGCAGACCGCAGCCAGGTGGTCCTCGTATAGGCTCACCCCTTCCCGCCTGCCCAGCCCGTGCCGGGAGAGCTCCGCACGCATGTCCGCGAGCACGCTGCCGCCCGCGCCGGCGAGATATCCCGACGCGTGCAGGCTGACCTCGCTCCGGCCGACGCCGACGAACAGATCGACGTACTCCTGCGAGGCCGACTCGGCGTCCATCGCTGCGCTGGCGGCGATCAAGGTTCGCCAGCTTTCCGCCAGGTCGCGGGCCGGGCCTTCGGTCGCAGCGACCGGCAGCTCGTCCTCAGCGGCGATCGCCCGGAGCAATGCGGCGTCGGGTGCCGCGCTGTATAGACGCCCGAGCAGGGCGTAAAAGTTGGCGCGCGCCTGATCCTCCGCCGGGATCGGGTGAACCCCCACACTCATGACTTGTTCGCTCACGCCGTGCCCTGCCCGGTTGGAATTTCCTTCTGCATCATGTCGATGACCCTGCAGTCGGCGCACATCTTGAGTCGATCGAGCGCGCCGGGCGCAGCGAACATCGAGTGGCCGGCCAGTCGGGCGAGCATGTTGCCGACCATCTTTTCGGTGCCCAGCGGCTTGCCGCAGCGGATGCAGCTGAAGATCGCGGCCTCGTTGAGCAATCGTGGCTCGCGCGCGGCAGCGGTCAGCAGCAGCCGCGGCTCGAGCGTGATCGCATCTTCCGGGCAGGTCGACGCGCACAGACCACACTGCACGCATCTGGTCTCGATGAAGCGCAGCTCGGGCCTTTCCGCCTGGGGATGATCGAGGATGGCGCCCTCAGGACAGGCCCCGACGCAGGCGAGACACATGGTGCAGGCGTCGCGATCGACCGCGATCGTACCGAACGGTGCGCCCGGGGCCAGAGCGATCACCGACTGCGGCATCGGCGCCTGGGCAAGCAGATGCTCGACGGCAAGGGTGACCGTCGCACGCTTGTCCGCGAGCCAGTGAAACGCCGCCGGCGTGCGGACCGCCAGCGCGGGCACGAGCGCCCAGACGACCGCCTCGAGCGCGGCATAGTCAGACGCGCGAAGCAGGTGCAGGTGCGTTCCCTGGTAGCCCAGCCCTCCCACGATCGCCTCGGCGAAGCCCATCTGCCGGGCGATGGCCTCGGCGTATTGCGGCGCTTCCACGCCGGTCGCGAGCACAACCACCTCGCTCGCCCCATAGGCAAGCGCGCCCAGCCACACGTCGATCCCCGCGGAGGCCATATGGTGCAGCTCGACGGGAATGACACGCGCCGGCAGGCCCTTGCCCCGGCGCCCGAGTTGCAGGATCAGCTCGCGTCCGGCCTCGTCGTGGAACAGCAGGCAGGCGTCGCGGCCGCCGGCCGCGCGATAGGTCGCGAGCAGCGTGCGCACCGTCGCGCCCACGTCGGGCACCGGCGGATACGCGTAGGTCAATGCACCGGAGGGACACACGGTCGTGCACGCACCGCAGCCCATGCACAGGTGCGGCTCGACGACGATGTGATCGCCGTCGGCCCGGATCGCGGCGGTCGAGCACACGTCGATGCACAGGTCGCAGCCCGGCTGTCCTGAGCGCGAATGCGCGCAGATCGACGCCTTGTAGTTGAAGAATTTCGGCTTTTCGAAGGTGCCGACCGCGGCCGCGATCTCGGTGACGGCGAGCGCCTGCGCGGCGACATCGGCGCCGGGTCGCCAATAGCCCTGCGGGGGCTGGTGAATCCGAAAGTACGGCGTGCGATCGAGGTCGAGCACGAGATCGAAGCGCTCGCTGCGCGAGCCATCGCGGCGATCGAAATCGATCGCGCCGATCGCGCCGCACGCCGCGACACATCGGCGGTGGTCGCGACAGCGGTCGAGATCGATCTGGAAGCTCCAGTCGATCGCATGCTCGGGGCAGGCCTTGATGCACGCCGTACAGCGCGTGCACACCTCGAGGTCGATCGGATTCTCCTGCGCCCATTCGGCCTCGAACGCGCCGAGCCAACCGGCGAGCCGCCCGAGCTTCCCCGAGTAGACGGGATAGGTTCGTTCCAGCGGCAGCTCGCGGCCGGCGGCGCGTCCGGTGATGAGAACGGTCACGCCGAGCTGCGCCTGCAGCGCATCGGCCCACTGCAGCGCCGCGTCCGCGGGTCCCACGATCAGAAGCTGACCCTCCGACTGGAAGGTCACGCGCGGCACCGGCTCCGGCTCCGGCAATGCCGCTGCCGCGAGCAGCGCCGCGATCTTGGGTGTGGCCGCGCGCGCGTCGACCGACCAACCCGCCGCCTCGCGGATATTTACGAACGAGAGGGGGTGCGTCTTGCCTGCTTCGGCAGCGGCTTCGCGGAAGAGTGTGGCCTCCTGCGTGCAGGCCACCAACGCGTCACCCTCCCCGGTCAGGGCGGCAAGCTCCTTCTGGCAGAGCTGGGTGCGCAACGGCAGCGGCCCCGTCAACTCGAGCGCGCGGGCGAGCGCCTCGGCGTCGAGCGGCATCGTGCCGTTGCAGGTGCAAAGATGCAGCGTCTTGTCGCGAAGTGTCATGTGGACCCCCACGCTTGCGGCTGCGCCGCTGCGCTGCCCCCAAGAGCGGGGGCGCACTTCGCGCCTTGGGGCGGCCCTTCGGCGCTCATCGAGTGTCGTTCCGCGCGGGTGGCGACATGACTCCATCTTCGGATCGTGGCGCGTTGTCCCCGGCGGACGGAACTATCCCGTCACCGGTGCCTGGCGCCGACGGTGCACGCCCTTCCCCATTCGCGAGCGACGGGACGGCCCCCTCACCCGCACTGCGCTCCGCTCGTGCACCCTCTCCCCCGCTCGCGGGGGAAAGGGAAGGGTGAGGGGGTGCATCAACGGACTCGGTTTCACTCGGCACATCAACCGGGGTCTCGCTGGCAACGGCCACGCGGGCGAACCGCTGCAGGAGGCCGGCCAGCATATCGCTCGGAATGGGATCGGCCTTGGTGTAGTCGTCGATATAGGTGTCGAGCCCATCCATCACGTTGAATCGCGGATCGCGGAAGAGCTGCTTCAGCGCCGCGCGCTTGAGATCCGCGTCGACCTCCGGGCGCAGGAACGCGGTGAAGTCCGAATCGAACGTGAGCGACTCGACGGGCGGCAGCTCGATCGGCGCGGGCGTCGCGGGGGCGCCAGTGACGGTCGGCGCCGGAGCAGCGGGCGCCGTCGCGACGGGAGGTGTCGTATCGCGCGTTGCCTCGAGCTTGCGACGCGACCAGCGCGCGAGCGAGAAACCCTTGTCCATTTCGCGCTTGTCGGTCATCGGTCGTGCCCTCCCGACGGATCGCCGCGACGCCGGTCCTCGCCCTCGTACAATTCGTTGCGCTTCACTTTCTTGCGCGGCTCCGGCCGATAGTGCACGGCGATGAACGATTCCATCGCCTTGAGCAGTGCGACAGGCATCGGCACCGCATCGACCTGCTCGCCCACATCGAGAAATCGGCCCGCCTCGTGGTAGCTCACGGTGACGATGAGCGGCCGCGCGCGCAGCTCGGCATCGTCCTCAGTGGCGTCCTCAGTTGCGTCGCCGGGATCGGCCATGCGCCACAACACGAACACCTTCGGCTCGCGCGCCGAGAGGTTGAGGTAGTAGCCTTCGGCTTCGACCGGATGCAACTCGATCTCGTGCCCGGGACAGCGCCAGCGCACGGCAGTTGCGGAGCTGTCGGCTGCGCGTGTCGGTACGCGGTCGGGCCCCGGCGCGGTTGGGTCCTCCAGCTCGACGGCGACGGCGTCCCAGCGCTCGTCCGCCCAACGATTCTCGAGCGCGGTGCGCTGCATGATCACGGTAACGGGAAACCGCAAGGGCTGCATGGATTTGCGACGAAAATCAAGGAGTGCGGCGGGAACGCGCAGGATTGCCATCCGATCATACACCAGGGACAGACACTACCGAGTGCACTCTGCTAACATCGTCTTTTAAATAGCATTGTCAGTCGGTTCAACCAAGACCGCGATGGCTCGAGTTATTCCTCTTTCCGATGCGCGCGCGACGGCTCCACGTCTGGGCGCCGCCCGGGTCGTCCCTACGGGACTGCTCGCCGATACGCGCGGACGCACCTTGCGCGATCTGCGCATCTCGGTCACCGACCGTTGCAACTTCCGCTGCGTGTACTGCATGCCGAAGGACGTCTTCGGCCGCGACTATCCCTTTCTGCGTCAGACCGACCTCCTTACCTTCGAGGAGATCACGCGGCTCGCACGCATCTTCAAGGCGCACGGCGTCCAGAAGATCCGGCTCACCGGCGGCGAGCCGCTGTTGCGCAAGCACCTCGAGCGCCTGGTCGAGATGCTCAAGGACGTCGGCGACATCGACCTGACACTGACCACCAATGGTGCGCTGCTGGCGCACAAGGCGCGTGAGCTCAAAATCGCGGGACTGTCCCGGGTCACAGTCAGCCTCGACGCCCTCGACGACGGGATCTTCCGCGCGATGAACGACGTGGACTTCCCCGTGGCGAAGGTGCTGGAAGGCATCGATGCCGCCGCGGATGCGGGCCTGGCCCCGATCAAGATCAACATGGTCGTCAAGCGCGGCGTGAACGAGCGCGAGATCCTGCCGATGGCGCGTCGGTTCAAGGGCAGCGGCCACATCCTGCGCTTCATCGAATACATGGACGTCGGGCACACCAACGGCTGGAGGATGGACGACGTGGTGCCGTCGGCGGAAGTGCTGCGCATCATCGGTGCCGAACTGCCGCTGGAGCCGATCGACCCGAATTACACTGGCGAAGTCGCCGAGCGCTGGCGCTACGCCGACGCGCGTAGCGACGATGCGGGAGAGATCGGTGTCATCTCCTCCGTGACCCAGGCCTTCTGCCGCGACTGCACGCGGGCCCGACTGTCTACCGAGGGCAAGCTGTACACCTGCCTGTTCGCCACCCACGGCTTCGATTTCCGGACGTTGCTGCGCGACGGCAGCGACGACGAGCGAATCTCCGACACCATCGCGGCGATCTGGCTGCAGCGCGGCGATCGCTATTCCGAGATCCGCTCCGAGCACACCGCGACGCTGCCGAAGATCGAGATGAGCTACATCGGCGGCTGATCCGCGAAATCGGCACGCTGCTTCAAGCCCCATGCACCTTCCGGCGCTCGTCGAGTTCCTCGCCGGGCTCGCGCAGAACAACACGCGGCCCTGGTTCGTCTGGAACAAGCCCGCGTACGACGTCCTGCGCGAGGAATTCGAGACCCTGGTCGCGGACCTGGTCACACGCGTTGCGAGGTTCGACAGGAAGCTGGGACCGGTGGACCCGAAAAAAGCGATGTTCCGCATCTATCGCGATACCCGCTTTTCCAAGGACAAGACACCGTACAAGACGCATTTCAGCGCGGCGATCCGAGAACGTGCGAAGAAGGGTCTGGAGCCCGGCTACTACTTTCATATCGATCAGCATGGGGTGCTGGTCGCCGGCGGAGGCATCTACAATCCGGACCCGCCGACGCTCGGTCGGATCCGGCGCTACATCGTGAAGAACCCCGGTGCGCTCACGCGCGTGCTGCGCGAGCCGCGCTTCAAGAAGACCTATGGCCGGCTCGCGCAGGAGGAAGCGCTGGCGCGGCCACCGAAAGGCTTTTCCGCGGATGCGCCGCACATCGACGCGATCAAGCTCAAGCACTACTTCGGGATCGTCGAAGTCGACCTGATGAAGCGCCCGCCGAAGGACCTCGCAGGCGTTATCGCCGGCTATTTCCGAGACGTCGTTCCGCTGATGGAATGGCTGCGCCGGGCGGTCAAGGAGACGCGATGAACGCGCCGAATGCGCCGTATCGCCCGGTCCTCACCGACGCCGCGCGCCCGGCGACTTTCCAGGTTCGTGCCCTCGACGAGACCGGCGCGCCGCGCGAGACGGCGATCGCCGGCGAGCATCCCCTGACGCTCTACATCGACAAGCACGAGCTGCTGACGATCATGACGCTGGGCGCTGCGCCCGAGGCGCTGGCGATCGGATATCTGCGCAATCAGCGCCTGATCGAGCGGATCGAGGACGTCGTCTCGGTCCAGGTTGACTGGGACGTCAACGCGGTCGCGGTGACCACGCGCTACGGCCTCAAGGATCTCGAAGCGAAGACGACGAAGCGAACCAAGACCACCGGCTGCGGTCAGGGGACCGTGTTCGGTGAGCTGATGGACGAGATCGACGCGGTCCGGCTCCCAGCCGGCGCGACGCTCTCCCGAGCCACGCTCTACGCGCTCCTCGAGCGCGTGCGCGGGCATGACACGATCTACAAGCAGGCGGGCGCCGTGCACGGCTGCGCGCTGGCAACGAATAACCCAAATGAGAATCCCGATGAGGCAGACGGCACGAGCGAGATTCTCTACTTCGTCGAGGACGTCGGCCGCCACAATGCGGTCGACGCCATCGCCGGCATGATGTGGCTCGATCGCATCGAAGGCGGCGACAAGATCTTCTACACCACGGGACGGCTCACCTCGGAGATGGTGATCAAGGCTGCACAAATGGAGATTCCCTTCCTCGTCTCGCGTTCGGGACTGACGCAAATGGGTTACGAGATCGCGCAGAAAGTCGGCATGACCATGATCGGGCGTGCGACGGGAAAGCATTACCTGCTGTTCACCGGTGCCGAACGCTTCCGCGGCGATGACTGAGCAGCGCATCACCGGGCTCGTCCTGGCGGGCGGCCAGGGCCGCCGCATGGGCAGCATCGACAAGGGACTCGTCTTGCTGCGTGGACAGGCGATGGTCCGGCACGTCATCGACCGCTTCGCGCCGCAGC
>VBCL01000116.1:9872-11523 GCA_005888865.1 Betaproteobacteria bacterium
CATCCCGGAATACGAAGCGCTCGGACATCCGGTGATCCGCGATCTGGTCGACGGTTTCGCCGGCCCGCTCGCGGGCTTGCACGCCGGGCTCATGCGTGCGGAGCACGCGCTCGTCGCGACCGTGCCGTGCGACTCGCCATTCCTGCCGCTCGACCTGGTGGCC
This sequence comes from Betaproteobacteria bacterium, assembly GCA_005888865.1. Lineage (GTDB taxonomy): Bacteria > Pseudomonadota > Gammaproteobacteria > Burkholderiales > Casimicrobiaceae > PALSA-1003. The sequence goes on from VBCL01000116.1 coordinate 10,036, forward strand.
CGATTGTCGAAGGGCCTGGAGGCACAGCACGCAGACCTCGCGGTCGCGCGCACCATGGACCAGCCGCATCCGGTGTTCGCGCTGGTCCGGCGCTCGGTGCTGCCGCATCTCGCGCAGTTCCTGGACGGCGGCGGACGCAAGATCGACGCCTGGTACGCCTCGCTCAATGCCACCGAAGTCAGGTTCGACGACGAGGCGGACGCGTTCCGCAACATCAACACCGCCGCCGAGCTCGATGCTGCCGGAACACCATGATCCGATGACCCCACCCAAAACCTTGCGCGAAGCGTCCTGCGCGGACGACTACGATCCGAACTCCATGCCGGTCGCGAAAGCGCGCGAGTTGATCGCGAGCTTCCTGGCGCCGGTCACCGCCGTCGAGCGCGTGCACGTGAGGAGCGCGCTCGGTCGCGTGCTCGCGCACGACGTGCTCTCGCCGATCGCCGTTCCTGGGCACGACAACTCCGCGATGGACGGCTATGCGGTGCGCTTCGCCGATCTGAACCCGGATGGTGAAACGGTCCTCAAGCGCGTCGGCGAGTCCTTCGCCGGCAAGCCGTGGGGCGGCGCGATCGGGGTCGGTGAGTGCGTGCGCATCTTCACCGGTGGAGTGATGCCGCAAGGCGCCGATACGGTGGTGATGCAGGAGCGCGCGCGCGAAGATGCGGGCGGTGTGCACGTCGCGGCGGGCGGGGTGACCCGGGCGGGCACCAATCGCCGCTTCGCCGGCGAAGATCTCAAGGCCGGCCAGACCGTGTTTCGCGCCGGGCAGTGCATCCGCCCGGCGGAGCTCGGCATGATCGCCTCCCTGGGCCTAGGCGAGGTCAGCGTTTACAGGAAACTGCGGGTCGCGTTCTTCTCCACCGGCGACGAGCTGAAATCGGTTGGCACGCCGCTAGGGCCCGGCGAGATTTACGACAGCAACCGCTACACGCTGCACGGCATGCTGACGCGCCTCGGCTGCGAAGTCATCGACATGGGCGTGATCGAGGATGCCCCGGAGAAGCTCGAGCGCGCATTTGCGAGCGCGGCCGAAGCCGCCGACGTCGTGATCACGTCCGGCGGCGTATCGGTGGGCGAAGCGGACTATGTCAAGCAGCTGCTCGACAAGCTGGGCGAAGTGCTGTTCTGGAAGATCGCGATGAAGCCGGGACGCCCGCTCGCGTATGGAAAGATCGGCGGCGCGCATTTCTTCGGGCTGCCGGGCAACCCCGTATCGGTGATGGTGACGTTCTACGAATTCGTGCGCGACGCGCTGTTGATTCTGCAGGGACAGCGCGACATCCGTCCGCCGCCGACATTCAAGGTGCCGCTTTCCGCGCCGATCAAGAAGGTTCCCGGTCGCACCGAGTTCCAGCGTGGCATCCTCGCGCCTGATGGCGCCGGCGGCTGGAGCGTGCGCACCACCGGCGACCAGGGCTCCGGCATCCTGTCCTCGATGTCACAGGCGAACTGCTTCATCGTGCTGCCGAGCGAGACCGGCAACAT
>VBCL01000116.1:11724-20546 GCA_005888865.1 Betaproteobacteria bacterium
TGCCCGGTCCCGAGGCGACGCAACTGGCGACTTACATCGGGTGGCTTATACATCGAAGCTGGGGCGGGATCGCAGCCGGTGCGCTCTTCGTGCTGCCATCGCTCGCGGTCCTGATCGCCCTGTCGTGGATCTACATGGCGTTTGGCAACGTACCGGCGGTTGCGGGCGCGCTCTACGGCGTCAAACCCGCCGTGACGGCGATCGTGCTCCATGCTGCATGGCGGATTGGCTCGCGCGCGCTCAAGTCACCGCCGTTGTGGGCGATCGCCATCGGTGCGTTCGTCGCGATCTATTTCCTGCACGTGCCATTCCCGGCTATCGTGCTCGCGGCGGGACTGCTCGGTGCCGCAGGCGGCAGGCTTGCGCCCAAGCATTTCGCCGCCGGTGGGGCTCACCGAACCGACGCGGCAACGCATCCGCCAGCGCTCATCGACGACGACACGCCGACGCCTGCGCATGCGCGCTTTCGCTGGTCGCGCCTGATCATCGTCATAGCGGTTTCGCTGCTCCTCTGGCTCGCCTCGCTCGGTGCGCTCGTCGTCGCGCTGGGCAGCGGCAACGTGCTCGCGCAGATGGGCTGGTTCTTCACCAAGGCCGCACTGGTGACCTTCGGCGGCGCGTACGCCGTGCTGCCGTATGTCGTGCAGGGGGCGGTCGAAACCTTCGGCTGGCTCACCCCACCGCAGATGATCGATGGCTTGGCACTCGGCGAGACCACACCGGGCCCCCTGATCATGGTCGTCGCGTTCGTCGGCTTCGTCGGCGGCTGGGCGACGCAACTGTTCGGGCCGGAGCACGTATTCGTCGCCGGCGCGGCCGCCGCGGCGGTGGCCACGTGGTTCACGTTCCTGCCGTCGTTCATGTTCATTCTCGCCGGCGGACCGCTGGTCGAGTCGACTCACGGGCAGATGAAGTTCACCGCACCGCTGACCGGGATCACCGCGGCCGTGGTTGGCGTGATCGTCAACCTCGCGGTGTTTTTCGCGTACCACGTGCTGTGGCCCGCGGGCCTGCACGAGCGCTTCGACGTCGTCTCGGCGCTGATCGGCGTCGCCGCGGCTGTCGCCCTGTTCCGCTACAAGGCCGGCGTGATCCCGGTGATTCTGGCGTGCGCCGTCGCAGGGCTGGTGATTACGCTCGCGCGCGGGGCGTTGTGAAACGCGCGGCGAGGTTTGCCCGTTCGTACTTCGACAAGCTCAGCACGAACGGTGTCACCGGTGCGAGACGAGAAGCTCCTGCTTCGCGCGCACGTCGCGGCCGTGACTCCTGCCGAGTGCGACATCGGCCTTCGTATCCGCGGGCGCGGAGTCACGCTCGGCACGGTCAAGCTGACGCGCAACGTTCCACCACGCGGTCGGCGTGACCACGACACCTATCAAAGCGAGCGCGAATGCGGCGGCGGGTTGCGCTTCGCTCGGGCCGCCGAGGAAGAGCTTGACGGCGATCGCAACGAGCGACATGCCGACGAACGCAACCAGCAGCCAGAGCTGCGCGGCGAACAACGTCCACGTGAGGCGCGGCCGCTGCACGTCGTGCGGCCACGAATCAAGCGCCGACGTGTGAAAGACGTGATTGTTTTCTCCGTTCATGTGCGTATCCCTGGCTCTAGTAATAGCGACTGCCGACCGAGCGCTCGAGGCGCCGGATGCGATCTTCCAGCTCGAAGATATCCTGCGCGCCGGAAAGATAAGACTCGCGCTCGCGCAGCTGCTGCCGCCAGAACCAGCGGTCGAGGCGTTCGAGGAAGCTCGACGACGGCACTGCAGGTTCGCCCCTGCCGGCCGCGGACGCGTTCTTCCCCGATACTCCAATGAAGCCGGCACGCGCCGGCGGATTCAGCAAAAAGCTTATGACTTTCACGATGCCCTCCGTTGAACGTCGCGGCGGATAGCCGCGCGCTCCGAAGTTGCCTCCATGAGGGAATTTAGGGGCACCGACCCCTGGAGTCCAATCGTATTTGTGGAAGCTCCCGATCGGATTCGGTGATCGGAGATGCTGATCGTGGCGCCAGCGGCTGGCTGCGCCGGGGCGACGACGTAGTTACCGCCGCGTCGCGGAGAGCACGCCCGGAACGTCGCGCACGAGCGCCAGCGCGCGCTTCAGATCCGCGAGACCGCGCACTTCCAGCGTGAACGCCATCCGTGCCTGGAGATTCCTCGACAGCGTATTGACCGCGGTGACGTTGATTTTCTCGCGCGAGAAGACTTCGGAGACATCCCGAAGCAGACCCTGCCGGTCCATGGCCTCGACGATCACGTCGACGGGGAAGACTTCGTCGCGCGGCGCGCCCCAGTCGGCGGTCATCAGTCGCTCGGGCTGACGCTCGCGCATGCGTTGGACGTTGCTGCAGCTCTGGCGGTGGATCGATATACCCCTGCCGCGCGTGACGAAGCCGACGATGGGATCCGGCGGCGCGGGCTTGCAGCAGCGCGCGAGCCCGGTCATCAGCCGGTCGACGCCGACGACGAGAATGCCGCTGCCAGCACCCGCCGCCTTGCTCTCGCGCGTAACGACGGCTTCCTTGTCGGCGGGCGGCTCGGGCGCCGCGGAGGGCCGGCTCACAGCGTGCATCGCGTTCTGCAGCGCACGGTGATTGACCTCGCTCCGCGCGACGCCCGCGAAGAACTCGTCGAGCTTCGCGAATCCGAGCTCGGCGGCGAGCGCTTCGAGCTTCACTGCGGTCAGTCCGGCGCGTGCGAGCTCGCGTTCGACAATCTCACGGCCGTTGGCAATCGTCTGCTCGACCTGCTGCGCCTTGAACCACTGCCGCACCTTGGCGCGAGCGCGATGGCTGTGCACGTAGCCGAGCTCCGGGTTGAGCCAGTCGCGCGAGGGCCCCCCCCGCTTCACCGTGACGATCTCGACCCGCTGTCCGCTTGAAAGCACATAGTTGAGCGGGACCATCGCGCCCTCGACCTTCGCGCCGCGGCAGCGGTGGCCGAGGCTCGTGTGCACCGCGTAGGCGAAGTCGACGGGCGTCGCTCCGCGCGGCAGGTCGACGACCTTGCCCTGCGGGGTCAGCACATAGATCGTGTCGGTGAAAAGGCTCGACTTGAATTGCTGCAGCCACTCGCCGGCGTCGGCGACCGCGTCCTTCCAGTCGAGCACCTGCCGCAGCCACGCGATCTTCTCGTCAAAGCCCGGATCGCGTCGCCCTGCCTGCGCGCCTTCCTTGTAACGCCAGTGCGCGGCAACGCCGTATTCCGACTGCCGGTGCATGTCCACGGTGCGGATCTGCACCTCCAGGGGCTTGCCCTCGAGCCCGATCACTGCGGTATGGAGCGAGCGGTAATTGTTGGCTTTGGGCTTGGCAATGTAGTCGTCGAATTCACGCGGGATCGGCGTCCAGAGGTTGTGCACGACGCCGAGCGCCGCGTAGCAGTCCTTGACACTTTCGACCAGGATGCGCACCGCGCGGATGTCGTAGAGCGATTCGATGCCCGAACCCTTGCGGCGCATCTTGTTCCAGATGCTGTAGATGTGCTTGGCGCGCCCCGTCACCTCGGCCGCGATATCGGCCGCGGCAAGCTCGCGCTCGAGCGTCCCGCGAACGTTTTCGATGTAGTGCTGGCGATCGAGACGGCGTTCGTCGAGCAGACGTGCGATGCGCTCGTACGCCTCGGGCTCGAGCGCACGCAAGGAGAGATCCTCGAGCTCCCACTTGAGCTGCCACACCCCGAGCCGATTGGCGAGCGGGGCGAACAGGTCGAGCGTCTCCCGGGCCGCATGTGCGCGCGCATCGGCCGATGCGCTCTCGCTGCCGACCAGAAAACGCAGCGCCTGCGTGCGCTCGGCGAGCTTCACCAGGACGACGCGGATATCCTCGACCATCGCGAGCAGCATCTTGCGCAGGTTCTCGGCCTGCAGGTCGCGCTCTTCCTTGCCAGCGCTGTCCGGCGCGGCGCGGATCGCGCCCATGCGCGCCGCGCCGATGACCATCTGCGCGATCTCGGCGCCGAAACGCTCCGCGAACTCGGCGGCGTCGAAACCGGCGACCGATGGCGCACCGAGGAGGATCGCCGCGCGCACCGAGCTCGCGTCGACCTTGAGCCCGGCGACGATCGCCGCGGCACCGAGCGTGCGATCGAGCCAGGGCTCGCCATCGGCGGTGGTGAGATGGCCATAGCGCAGTCGTGCCGCTTCGAGCGCCTTGGCGATCGCCGCGCGCTCGTCGGGCGAGTACGCAGCGCCGACCTGGTCGAGCCAATCGGCGAATACCTTGGAGTCCGCGGTGAGCAGCGAACCGGGCGGCGGCGCATGGACGATGGCAACCATGCCGAGGATTATACCGGCGCGAACAGGCGGCTAAATCGCGTGCGGGCCTAAGCTCATGCAGCGATCGGCGGCAAATGCCGCCTCGCGCGCTGCTGCCGCGCTACGCCGCTGCCTTCTTCACGGCCGCGGCGATTTCGCGCGCGAGCGTGTTGGCGGCTTCGGCTTCGCGCGCTTCGACCATGACGCGCAGCACCGGCTCCGTGCCGGAGGGTCGCAGCAGCACGCGGCCGCTGCCGTCGAGAAGGGTGAGCGCCGCGCGCTCGGCGCTCCGGATCGTCTCGTTGCCGCGCCAATCGAAGCCGCGCTGGATCGGCACGTTGACCAGACACTGCGGGAAGAGGGGCGCTTCGGCGGTCGCCGCTCCGAGCGTCGTCTCCTGCTCGCGCAACGCGCGCAGGACCGCAAGCGCGGCGACGATCGCATCGCCGGTCGTATGTTTGTCGAGGCAAATGATGTGGCCGGAGTTCTCTCCGCCGAGAATCCAGCCCTTCTCCTTCATTTTTTCGAGCACGTACCGGTCGCCGACGGGCGTGCGCTCGAGCGGAATGCCATGCAGGGAGAGCGCCTGCTCGAACCCGAGGTTGGTCATGAGCGTGCCGACCACGCCGCCGGCCATCGCGCCGCGCCGCCAGTAGTCGAGCGCGATCACGTACAGCAGCTGGTCCCCGTCGTACACACGGCCTTCGGCGTCGACCATGATCAGGCGGTCGCCGTCGCCGTCGAGCGCGAGCCCAAGATCGGCACCGTGATCCACGACTGCATCCTGCAGATGCCGCGGATACGTGGCGCCGACGTGGTCGTTGATGTTGAGGCCGTCCGGCTCGTCGCCGATCGCGACGACCTCGGCGCCGAGCTCGTGGAACACGTGCGGCGCGACGTCGTACGCCGCGCCGTGTGCGCAGTCGACGACGATCTTCAGCCCCTTGAGATCGAGCTCGTTGGGAAAAGTGCTCTTGCAGAATTCGATATAGCGGCCGCCCGCGTCGTTGACGCGGAACGCCTTGCCCAGCTCCTTCGACGACACGCAGGCGATGGGGCCGTCCATGCTGCGCTCGATCGCGTGCTCGACCTCGTCGGGAAGCTTGGTGCCAGAGGCGGAAAAGAACTTGATCCCGTTGTCGTCGAAGGGGTTGTGCGACGCGCTGATGACGATGCCCGCGGAGAGGCGGAGCGCACGCGTCAGGTACGCGACCGCAGGTGTAGGCAAGGGTCCGGTGAGATAGACGTCGACACCGGCCGACGAAAGCCCGGCTTCGAGCGCCGCCTCGAGAAGATATCCGGAAATGCGCGTGTCCTTGCCGATAAGCACCGCCGGCGTATCGCCGGACTTGCCCTCGGATTCCAACACCAGCACGCGTCCCGCGGCGTAGCCGAGCCTGAGCATCAGCTCGGGCGTGATCGGCTCCTCACCCACGCGGCCGCGCACACCGTCGGTTCCGAAATAGCGTTTCTGCGTCATGTAGGTGCCAACCTCACTCAACCACCTCATCCAATATGAAGGTCGCGAAGGACAACGAAGGACATAGGTGCAGTGCCTTCATCGCGTCACCGGTTCGCGCCCTCGACTGCGCGCCAGACCTCGAGCGCATCGACCGTTTCGCGCACGTCGTGCACGCGCACGATCGCCGCACCTCGCGCCACGGCCGAGAGCGCCGCCGCGATGCTGCCCGCGGTGCGCTCCCCCACTTCGCGTCCGGTGAGCGCGCCGATGGTCGACTTGCGCGACAGGCCGACCGCGACCGGGTAACCCAACGCAACGATCTCGGCCAGCCAGCGCAGGAGTGCGAGATTATGGCCCACAGTCTTGCCAAAGCCAAAGCCCGGATCGACCACGATGCGGTCGCGGGCGATACCGGCGGCTTCGCAGACCGCGGCGCGACCGGCGAGAAATGCCTTCACCTCGCCGACAACGTCGTTGTAGTTTGCAACTTGTTGCATCGTCGCCGGCTCGCCACGCATGTGCATCAGGCACACCGCGACCTCGCTCGGGGCGATGGCGTCGATCGCCCCGGGCGCAATGAGCGCGCCAACGTCGTTGATCAGCGATGCGCCCGCGGCGATCGCCGCTCGCATCACGGCGGGCTTGCGCGTGTCGACGGAGAGCGGGACACCGCGGGCGTCGCACTCGTCGCGCAACGCCTCGACCAGAGGAATCACGCGGTCGAGCTCGTCGGTTTCCGAGGTGGGTGCCGCGCCCGGCCGTGTCGACTCGCCCCCGATATCGATGATGTCCGCGCCGTCAGACAACATCCGACACGCATGCTCCAGCGCAGAGCCCCGATCGAGGAAACGCCCGCCGTCGGAAAACGAGTCGGGCGTGACGTTGAGTACACCCATGACCCGCGGACGGTCGAGCGGCAAGCTGAACCGGCCGCAGCGAAGATTGCCCTGCATGGCGCGTACTTCGGGGAGCATGGGCCTCGCCAAGTTGGCGCAACACTCGATGCTACCCCGAGGCGCGATGACTCGTCAGGAATCTTCCGGGCACCGCTGTGTCGATAGCAGTAACGCTCACGCCCTCCCGGACTCCAAAAAAGCATGCAACGCCGCGACGCGCTCAAGGCATGCGCCGCACTCGCGGCCGCTGTGCCGCTCCGCCTACACGCAGCAACGAGTTCCGAACGGGCGGGCCCCGCGGAGCCTTTCGACTACGCCTGGCTCAAGGGTCGGGCGCGCGCGCTCGCCGCGGCGCCTTATCGCGCGCCAACGCATCGCGTGCCGGAGCCTCTGCGGCGCCTGGACTGGGATCGCTATCAGACCATTCGCTATCGCAACGAGCACGCGCTGTGGGCCGACGATCACCTGCGCTTCCTCGTGAAATTTTTTCATCTCGGATGGCACTACGACGCGCCGATCCGGGTCTTCGAAGTCGTATCGGGTCGAGCAAAGGAGATCGCGTACGATTCCGCGATGTTCGAGCTGGGCAAGAGCGGACTCGCCGGCGCCGAGCTGCCTGCCAACCTGGGCTTCGCCGGGTTTCGCATCAACTTCCATACCGATCCGCTGCGCGACGTCGCGGCCTTCCTCGGTGCGAGCTATTTCCGCGCGGTCGGCGGCAGCGGCCAATACGGACTCTCGGCGCGCGGGCTCGCGGTCGACTGCGGCATGGATCGGCCCGAGGAATTTCCGGTGTTCACCGCGTTCTGGCTCGAGCGTCCGGCGCCCAGTGCCGGAAGCCTCACGTTATACGCGCTGCTCGAGCCGCCGAGCCTCGCCGGAGCCTATCGGTTCGACATCCATCCCGGTGCAACCCTCGTGATGGACGTGGCCGCGGCGGTCTATCCACGCCGGGTCATCGAGCGGATCGGCGCAGCGCCGCTCACCAGCATGTACCTTCAGGGTAGCGGCGGCCAGCGCGTTCCAAACGGCGACTGGCGTCCCGAGGTCCACGATTCGGACGGCCTCGCGCTCTGGACCGGTCAGGGGGAATGGATCTGGCGGCCGCTTTCCAACCCGCGCGGGGTGCGCTTCAATGCGTACCAGGACGAGAATCCGCGCGGCTTCGGACTGCTGCAGCGCGATCGCAACTTCGATCATTACCAGGACGACACGGCGTACTACGAGCGTCGTCCCAATGTCTGGGTCGAGCCGAAGAGTGGCTGGGCCAAAGGCGCGATCGATCTGGTCGAATTGCCGACCGATGACGAAGCGGCCGACAACATCGTCGCGTTCTGGAACCCCGCCGACAAGCCTCAGCCCGGACAGGAGCTGCTCTTCGACTACCGGCTGCACTGGGGCGACAAGATGCCCTTCGCCTCGCCGCTCGCGCAAGTCGTAGCCACGCGCACGGGCATCGGCGGCGTCGTCGGGCGCAAGCGCGAATATTATTCCTGGCGCTTCGTGATCGACTTCGCGGGGGACAATCTACCGCTGATCGCCAAGGGCGTGAAAGTCGAGCCGGTGATCACCGCCTCGCGCGGCAAGGTCGAGATCACATCGGCGCGCCCACTGGCGTCGATCGGCGGCTATCGCGCGATGTTCGATCTGCGGCCGCAGGACGAAAGCACCGCGCCGGTCGATCTTCGCCTGTACGTTCGCGCCGACGGACAACCGCTCACCGAGACGTGGGTATATCAGTGGACGCCTCCGCAGCGCCCGGAGCAGGCGCGGTTGCTTCACGACGCTGCAACGCCGGTGGCGCGGGAATAGGAACCTTGGATCCCGGCCTTCGCCGGGATGACGCATCCGTCTCCGATCGCGCTCGCGCCTAGGCGCGGCGCTCTCGGACGGATGCGGCAATTGGGCCCCGACCTTCGTCGGGGCGACAATCAGGCCGGGCTGGCGGTGGGCGCGGCCTCGGGGCCGGCGTTGGGGCCGAAGGTTGGATTGGCCGGCGTCGAAGACGGCTTGGGCGGACGCGGCGGGCGGCCCTGCATGACGTCCTCGACCTGGTCGGTGTCGAGCGTCTCCCATTCGAGCAGCGCCTTCGCCATCATCTCGACCTTGTCCCGGTTGGCCTCGATGAGCTTACGCGCGAGTCCGTATTGCTCGTCGATGATGCGCTTGATCTCCTGGTCGACCTTCTGCATGGTCGCCTCGGAGACATT
>VBCL01000117.1 GCA_005888865.1 Betaproteobacteria bacterium
CCAGAGCGCGAAGGGCTTGGTGTGCGGATTGTCGACGCGAAATACGCGCACGCCCTGCTCGATCCAGTGCTCGAAGATGCTCTTGACCTCGTCCCACAACGCCGACCAGTGCGTTGTTGCGAAGTTGAACGGGTAGATGTCCTCGTATTTCTTGGGCGGATTCTCGGCGTATTGAACGCTGCCGTCCGGCCGCCGCCGGAACCATTCCGGGTGCTTCTTCACATAGGGATGATCGGGTGCGCATTGCAGCGCGATATCGAGCGCGACCTCGATGCCGAGCTCCCGCGCCCCGGCGACCAGGTGCCTGAAATCCGCGGGCTTGCCCAGCGCGGGATGAATCGCCTTGTGGCCGCCCTCTTCCGAGCCGATCGCCCAGGGGCTGCCCGGGTCGTCGGCGGCCGGGACCAGCGTGTTGTTGTGGCCTTTGCGGTTGACGCGCCCGATTGGATGGATGGGCGGGAGATAAAGGATGTCGAAGCCCATCGCCGCGAGTCGAGGCAGTTCCGCTTCGCAATCGGCAAACGTCCCGTGACCGCGCGTTGCCGGCCCGCACGACCGCGGGAACAACTCGTACCAGGCGGAGAAGCGCGCCCGCTCCGGCTCGACGACGACGCCAAGCGGCTCCGAGGTCGTTGCGAAGTTGCGATTGGGGCTGGCGTTCATCAGCTCGAGCAGCTCGTCGCTCAGCGCCAGCTCGCGCCGCGCACCCAGCTCGACATTCACGGTCAGCGAGCGCGCGATCTCGCGCATCCGCTTCGCCGCCGCAGCCGGTGCGCGCTTGACCGCATCTCGAACCAGCGTTGCTCCGGCTTGCAGGGCCAGCGCGATCTCGTCCTCGTCGGCGGTGTTGCGGCGGACGAAGTCGTGGCGCCAGGACAGAAAGGTGTCGACCCAGCCGATCAGCTGATACTGATAGCAACCGAGCTCGACGGCCATGAATTCACCGTGCCAGCGGTCGTTGCCGAGCAGCGTCATCGCCGTCTCGGTCCAGTCGCGGCTGGCGGAATGGCGGTGGCGCAACAGGCAGCGCAACTGATCGTGGCCGTCGGCGAAGACGTCCGCCTCGACTATCACGGTCTCGCCCGCCGTGCGCTTGATCGCGAACCGCCCGTGGTCGACCTGTGGCTTCACATTCTCGATCACGACCGGTTTCAGCGCCATGTCGCGGCCCGGCGTGCAGGGTGCGGTGTCGCGGTCCGGCGGGCGGGCCGTCGCGGCACGGTCCGACGCGCGCGGCCGGGTTGCTTCCCGCGTTTCGGTGCTCGCCATCAGCCGCTCCTGAACACCACGATACCGAGCGGCGGCAGGGTCGCGTTGAGCGAGTGATGACGGCCGGCCGCCGGAATCGGGGCGGCCTCGAGCCCACCGAGATTGCCCTGGCCGCTTCCGCCGTAGGCGGTCGCGTCGCTGTTCAGTAGTTCGCGCCAGATACCACCGCTCGGCACGCCGACGCGATAGTTGGCTCGTGGCACCGGCGTGAAGTTGCACACGGCGAGGATCGTTGTACCGCCGCCACCCCGACGCAGGAACGAAATCACGCTGTTCGCGGCGTCGCCGGTGTCGACCCATTCGAAGCCTTCGGCGCTGTTATCGGTGACATGCAGCGCCGGCTCCTCGCGGTAGAGCCGGTTCAGATCGCGCACCCATTGCTGGATCTGCCGGTGCGGCGCATGGTCGAGCAGGTGCCAGTCGAGGCTCTGATCGTGATTCCATTCGCGCCCCTGCGCAAACTCGCCGCCCATGAACAGCAGCTTCTTGCCCGGATGCATCCACATGTAGCCCAGCAGAAGGCGCAGGTTGGCGAATCGTCGCCAATCGTCGCCCGGCATCTTGTCGAGGAGCGAGCGCTTGCCATAGACGACCTCGTCATGCGACAGCGGCAGGACGAAGTTCTCACTGAACGCATACCAGATGCTGAAGGTGATCTCGTGCTGGTGGTGGTGGCGATAGATCGGGTCGCGCGCCATGTACGAGAGCGTGTCGTGCATCCACCCCATGTTCCATTTGAGCCCGAAGCCAAGCCCGCCGACGTAGGTCGGACGGGACACCATCGGCCACGCGGTCGACTCCTCGGCGATCGTCTGCGTGTCCGGGAAATCGCGATAAGCGGTCTCGTTGAGGTGCCGAAGGAACTCGATCGCGTCGAGATTCTCGCGGCCGCCGAAGCGGTTCGGCACCCACTCGCCGGCACGCCGCGCGTAGTCGAGGTAGAGCATCGAGGCCACGGCGTCCACGCGCAACCCGTCCACGTGATACTTGTCGAGCCAGAAACGCGCGCCGCTCGCGAGCACGGAGCGCACTTCATTGCGGCCGTAGTTGAAGATGTAGCTGCTCCATTCCGGGTGATAGCCCTGGCGCGGGTCGGAATGCTCGTAAAGATGCGTGCCATCGAAGTACGCGAGTCCGTGTTCGTCCCCCGGGAAATGCGACGGAACCCAGTCGAGAATCACGCCGATGCCGTGACGATGCAGGCAATCGACCAGATACATGAAGTCCTGCGGCGTGCCATAGCGCGCGGTCGGGGCGAAGTAGCCCGTCGTCTGGTAGCCCCACGAACCGTAGAACGGATGCTCGGTCAGCGGAAGGAACTCGACGTGGGTGAAGCCCAGATCCGCGACGTAAGCGGGAAGCGCGGCGGCCAGCTCGCGGTAGGTGAGAAATGCGTTGCCGTCGCGGCGGCGCCACGACCCCGCGTGCACTTCGTAGGTCGACAACGGCGCCGAGAGTGCATTGCGCGCTCGGCGCCCGGCCATCCAGTCGGCATCGCCCCAGTCGTAATCGAGATCCCAGACGCGCGAGGCCGTGAGCGGCGGCGCCTCCCACGAGAATGCGAACGGATCGCCCTTGTCGGCACGGTAGCCCTGATAGCGCGACGCGATGTGATACTTATAGCGTGCGCCCGAGCCGATACCGCCAATGAAGCCTTCCCAGATGCCCGAGCCGTCGGGGCGTGGCGCGAGGGGATGCCGCGCGCGCTCCCAGCCGTTGAAGTCGCCCATGACCGACACGCTTTCCGCATTCGGCGCCCACACGGCGAACGCCGCACCGGATTCCTTGCCGTCGCGGCGAAGGTGGGCGCCGAGCTTTTCGTAAAGGCGCGTGTGCGTGCCCTCGCGCAGCAGGTAAACGTCGTGATCGGACAGCGAGGCACTTGCCGGGAGGCCCCGGACGCTCCCGACGGATGCGGTCTCAGCCATGGCTCGCGTTCCGGCCGCGGCTGCCACAGAGCCACCCGCAGACTTGCGCCGACGCGTGGCGAATCCGGTTGTAAGAAATACATGGCCCGCCCTGCGCACATCGACTGGGCAGTTTGCAATTCTTGGCGTTGAAATCGACGCAATACCGCATCGTCCCTCTCGATCCGGGTGCCCACGTCGAAAAGGTTGCACGGACCGTGCCCGGGTCGGACAGAGCCCGACAGGATTCCTGTATCTGAAGCCTCGCACGCCGCAAACGCTGCATTCCGTTCCTGCGGCGCCGGCTACAACCTGATCGATGGATTGAGCGTGTAGATCCCGGTCAGCGTCGCCTGCGCCAGGATGTGCCCGGCCATCGCCTTGCGCGCCTCGGGTCCCGTGAACGCCGCGCCGAGCGAGAGCGTCGCAATGTCCAGCGCGTAGAGCGTAAACACGTAGTGATGGACGCGCTCGTCGTTCCAAGGCGGACAAGGGCCATCGTAGCCGTAATATTGGCCCGCCATGTCCTTGTCACCTGCGAACCATCCCGTGTAGTCGTTGATCCCCTGCTTCGCGCCACGCGGAGCCGCGGGGCCCGGCTTGCCCCGCGCCACAACCCCACGGGAGAATTCGCCGCGCGCGATCGGTCCGCTCTCGGGCGGCAGATCGATAAGCGTCCAGTGGAAGAACTCGACGCGCGGCAGTGACGCCGGAACCGTGCGCGATTCCTGGTTCACGTCGTCGCCGCGCGAAGGCACGTCCGGATCGTGGCAGATGAGTGCGAACGATGCGGTGCCGGGTGGTGCGTCGCTCCAGCGCAGGTCGGGATTCATGTTCTCGGACAGCTTCACATGGGCGGCAGGATCGATCACGCAGAACGCGAGGTCGCCGGGAATCCGCCCGCCTTCGGCAAAGGCGGTGCTCGTCAGTCGCATCGTTGGTCCTACTGCTTCCAATGCGGCGGAGAGGTCTTGTCGAAGTACGGCAACGCTTCCATCCGCGCCTTCCAGGCCTTGAGCGCCGGCGTCAGCAACCCGTCGGCATCGAAGTCGGGTAGCTTGACGCGCGCCCGGTACATGAACGCGATGAACGGATAGAGCGAGAAATCCGCGGCGGAAAGCGGCCCGGCCAGAAAGTCGCCCTTGAAGTAGCGACTCATCTGCGCGAACTCTTCCGTCGCCGCCTTGCGGGCCTCGACGAGCTTCTGCGGATCGCGCTGCTCGGGTTTGAGGAAGAACGCGTACTCGGTGATCGGGTCGGTGACCTTCTCGACGTAGTTGTCGACTTCCATCATCAGCCGCCATACCGTCGCCTGCGAGCGCGCGTCGCCGGGGAACAGCGGCGCACCGCGCCCGGGATACGCCGCGTCGAGATAGGCCGCGATCGCGTTCGATTCGTAGAGCACGAAGTCGCCGTCGACCAGCGTCGGCACCCGATGCCGCGGATTGAGCGCGACATACTCCGGCTTGCGCGTATCGCCCGCCGAAAACGACAGGACCTTGCGTTCGTACGGCAGCGCCTTGTGTTCGAGCGCGAGCTGCGCGCGCCAGGCATACGGCGAACCGGATCCGTAATAGAGGGTAATGCTCATTCGTTCTCCTTCGGTTTGGGCCGCTTCGCATGGGGTTTGGCATGTGGCTGCGAATGCGGATGGGGTTTGGTCTCCTGCTGCGAGGGCGCCTGCGCCGGCGGCTGCGACGCCGCGGCCGCGCCCGCGCGCAGCGCCTCGAGCGAAGTCTTCTGCAATTCCAGCGTCTTGATGCTCATCTGCATGAAGTTGAGGCTCATCGCGAGCCAGCTCTCGATGACCCGCAATTCGCCGATCTTGCGTTCGATCTCCGCCGGGTCGAGCGTGGCGAACATCGCCATGGGATTCGGGAACGGCACAGCGGGCGGCACGCCGGGCGCGACGGGTGGCATGACGCCCGCCATCGGCACCCCGAAAGGATTCCACATCTTCTGCATGAACTCGAGCGCCTGCTGCGGCGTGAATGGCATCGATGCGGGTTTTGACATGGCATGGCCTCCCGGCGCCGCCGCGAATCGCGGCTGTACGCCCCTTTTCGGCTAATATAACGCACCATGGCGGAATCTGCCGCTCCCTTGCTGTCCACGCTCCGCGCGATCGTCGGTGAAGCCAACATGCTGACGTCCGATGCCGACGTTGCTCCCTACGTCACCGATTGGCGCGACAGGTACCACGGGCACGCGCGTGCGGTCGTCCGTCCCGGCACCACCGCCGAAGTCGCCGCCGTGGTGCGCTGCTGCGCCGAGCACGACGTGCCGATCGTTCCGCAAGGAGGCAACACGGGCTTGTGCGGGGGCGCGACGCCGCACGAGAGCGGAGGCGAGATCGTCGTTTCGCTCTCACGCCTTGCCCGCGTGCGTGCGATCGATGCGGCCAACGCAACGCTTACGATCGAGGCCGGCGTTCCGCTCGCCCGCGCGCAGCAGGCGGCCGACGAAGCAGGCTTCTTCTTCCCGCTGTCGCTCGGCGCGGAAGGCAGCGCCACGATCGGCGGCAATCTTTCGACGAACGCGGGCGGCACCGCGGTGTTGCGTTACGGCAATGCGCGCGAGCTCGTGCTCGGCCTGGAAGTCGTCCTCGCCGACGGACGGATCTGGGAGAGCCTCAAGGGCCTGCGCAAGGACAATACCGGCTACGACGTCAAGCAGCTCTTCGTCGGCAGCGAAGGGACGCTGGGCATCATCACCGCCGCGGTGCTCAAGCTTTTTCCGAAGCCGCAAACATCGGCGACTGCGTTCGCGGCGCTCGCCGACGTCGATGCCGCGCTCGCGCTGCTGGGGCTGTTGCGCCAGGCGCTGGGGGATCGCCTCACAGGCTTCGAGCTGGTGTCTCGCTACTGCATCGAGCTTACCCGCAAGGAGTTTCCGGCGTTTGCCGACCCGCTGCCGGGATACCCGTGGTATGCGCTGATCCAGGGTGAAGACCCCGCGTCGGAGTCGCCATTGTCCGCCCAGCTCGAAATCGCGCTCGGGGCAGCGATCGAGCAGCAGACGGCACGCGACGCGACCATCGCTCATTCGACGGCCCAGGCGGACGCGCTGTGGGCGCTGCGCGAGCACATCACCGAAGCGCAGCGCCGCGATGGCCCGAATATCAAGCACGACATCAGCCTGCCCGTGTCGCGTATTCCGGAATTCCTTCGGAATGCTCGAGCACGCCTCGACGCCGCGTTTCCCGGCGTGCGCTATGTCACCTTCGGGCATCTTGGCGACGGCAACCTGCATTACAACCTGTCGGCGCCCGAGGCTGTGGCGCCGACGGCGTTCATTGCCGAAACCTCGCGCGCCAACCGCATCGTCTACGATCTCGTGGCGGAGCTCGGCGGGAGCTTCAGCGCCGAGCATGGAATCGGGCAGCTCAAGCGCGACGAGCTGTCGCGCTACAAGCCGGCGCTCGAGGTCGAGCTCATGCGGGCCATCAAGCACGCGCTCGATCCCGCCGGTCTGCTCAATCCGGGGAAGGTCGTTTAAGGTCCATGGCCAAAATCATCGCCTGGCTCATCCTGATCTTCGTGGTGCTCCTGGCGCTGCGGCTGGTCAGCATGCGCAATGCCAGGGTGCAACGCAAAGCCGCCGCGAACGGCAATACCGCGCGAGCAGCGAGCGGCAACCCCGGCGCGGAACCGATGGTGCGCTGCATTCGCTGCGGCGTGTATCTGCCGCGCAAGGAAGCGCGCGAAGTCGGCGGCGGCTACGCATGCGCGACAGGCGAGTGCGCCAGCCCGACATGAGCGCCATGCAACCGCGCCCCGCAGTTCCGCCGTTCGAGCCGCCGCCGCTGCCTTCGCTCATTACCGACTCGACGCGGCGCATCCTGTGGATCGTGAGCCTGTATCGCGCGGTCTGCGGTGCGCTGCTGCTCGGCGCCGCGCTGTTCCTCGACCTGCGCGCGCTGTCGATCGGGGCGCCCAACGCTTTCATCACCGCCGCCGGGCTGTACTTCCTCTATGGGCTGAGTGCGTTCCTGTGGGTTCAGCGCGACAGCCAGCTCCTGCCGCTGCCGGCGTTGCTGCTGGTACTCCTCGGCGGGGACCTGTGCTTCCTCGCCCTGCTCATCTACTCCGGCGGTAGCGTCGCCGGACAGCTCTCGATCCTGCTTTTCCCGCAGCTCGCAGCGAGCGGCTGGCTGATGCGCACGCAGGTTGCGTTCTTCCACGCGGCGCTGACCAGCGTCGTGCTGCTCTCGCTCGATGGCTGGCGCCTCCTCCAGGGGGCCATCCCCGGCACGCAGATGTTCCAGACGGGCCTCGTCGGCTTCGGTTATTTTGCAACGGTCGGCATCGCGCTGGCGCTCGGACGCTACACCAAGGCGAGCGAGGACCTGGCCCTGCAGCGCGGCATCGATGTCGCCAACCTCGAGCAGGTCAACCGCCTCATCATCCAGGACATGCAGGACGGCGTGCTGGTCGTCGATCTGAACGGCGTCGTGCGCGGCCACAATGCGCAGGTGACGCGGCTCCTCGGCGGATTCGGGCGCATGCGCGGCGGGATGCGGCTGTCGGAGTTCAGCTCGACCCTGCACGATTACTGGCGGCGCTGGCAGGAAGATTTTTCCGAAGCGCTGCCGCCGTTCAAGGTCGAGGCCACCCAGCGGCTGTTGCGCGTGCGCCTGGTGCGCATCGGCGCGGGACTGAACGGCGGCACCTTGATCTATCTCGAAGATCTGGGCCGCGCGCAGGGCGAGGCGCAGCAGATGAAGCTCGCCGCGATGGGCCGGCTCACCGCCAGCATCGCGCACGAGGTGCGCAATCCGCTCTCGGCGATCAACCAGGCGGCGCAACTGCTCGAGGAGGACGGATCGGTCGCGCCGGAGGGGCAGCGTCTGCTGACCATGATCCGCAACAATGCCAAACGCATCGATCGGATCGTCGGCGAGGTGCTGCAGCTCAACCGCCGTGACCGCCAGCAGCCCGAAGTCATTCCGCTCGTAGAGTTCATGGGCTTGCTGGTCGAGGAGATCGTGCAGGCGGAAGGCATCCCGACCGGCGGCGCGGTCATGAACATTCCGGACGATCTGCTGGTGATCTTCGATCGGGGCCACCTGAACCAGATCACCTGGAACCTCGTGCGCAACGCCTGGCAGCACTGTCAGAAGAAGCAAGGCAGCATCCGGATCCAGGGACGCCCCGGTTACATGGGTGATGCCGTAATATGCGAGCTCAG
>VBCL01000118.1:0-7990 GCA_005888865.1 Betaproteobacteria bacterium
TCTTCTGCGGCGTGAACGTTGGTCCTGACACGAACTCTCGGTGCTGCTTTTGTCCCGTGGCGAGTATCTTGACGTGGGTGCCGCCCACGTCGATGGCCAGCACGTTCATGCGTGTCCCCGTGACGTACGGGAATCATACTCCCGCACTCAATCGAGCGCTGACGACTCAACTTCGCAGGAGTTATCTCATGTCGGCAGGCAATCCAGCTAGCGAAGCGCGCGGCATCTGCATCGGGCTATAATTGTACGAAATCTGCCGCGGGTCGCAGGCGCCGTCAGGAGGAACCCACCATGTCGAACAATAACAGCCACCGCCGCGCCGTGTCCGTCGCCGCGCTGTCGTTCATCGTTGGCATCGCGAGCGCGGGCGAGATCCGGGTCGCTTGCTACTCGGACGGCAACGAGTGCGAAGTCACGCAGGATCTCGCGAAACGCTTCGAAGCTCAGAACGCCGACGTCAAGGTAGCCATCGACAAGGTGCCGTACAAGGCGATCGTCGAGCAGCTGCCTGTACAGCTTGCGGCAGGCGAGGGCCCCGACATCGCGCGCGTGACCGATCTCGGTGGCCTGTCGAAGTATTACCTCGACATCACGCCCTACGTGAAGGACCCGAAGTATTGGGAGGCGAGCTTCGGCCAGACGCTGAAGTGGTTGCGGCCGACGCCGACCGACAAAGGCATCTACGGAATGATGACGCAATTGACGGTCACGGGACCGTTCGTCAACAAGACGCTGTTCGATCAGGCGAAGGTCGCACTACCGGGACCCAATGCGACCTGGGACGACTGGGCCGCAGCGACGCGACAGGTCGCGAAGGCTACGCAGGTACCGTTCGCGATGGCGTTCGACCGCAGCGGCCACCGGTTTGCGGGCGCGGCGATCAGCCAGGGGGCGAAGATCTTCGATGCCAAGGGAAACTTGACGATCGACGACGGCTACAAAGCGATGTCGAAGAAGGCCTACGACTGGAACCGTGACGGCACGATGCCGAAGGAGGTCTGGGGCGGCGTCGGCGGATCGAGCTACCGCGATGCATTCGAGGAATTCGCCAACGCTCGCGTGGTGCTCTATCTCTCGGGGAGCTGGCAGATCAACCGCATGGAGAAGCAGATCGGCAAGAACTTCGACTGGATCGTCGTCCCCAATCCCTGCGGGCCCGGCGGGTGCACGGGGATGCCCGGTGGCGCGGCGTTCGTCGCGCTGAAGCGCACGAAGAATCCGAAAGATGTGGGTCGCTTCCTCGATTTCCTGGCCAGCGAACCGGTGTACGCCGAGTACATGGCGAAGACCGATAACATTCCCGCGCATGTCGGGGTGGCGAAGAAGGGCGTCGATTACAAGGTCTCGCCGGCGGCCAAGGCAGCGCTGAACGTGTTCGTCGGCGACGTGAGCAAGCTCTCGCCCATCGCCTATGAGCTTCAGGGCTACAAGTACAATCGGGCGCTCTTCAATCCGACGGCACAGCGGCTGGGGCAGGCGATTGCCGGGGAGATGAGCCTCGACGACGCGCTCAAGCGGATTGCCGCCGACATCGACGAGCAGGTGAAGGCGGCGGGCAAATAGACCTCACTGCCGGCTGACAGGCAAGGGCGACCTACCCGATGGCCGAGCCGTCGCGCTACGCACTGAGGGCACTGCCCGGAGCGCTGCTCGGCTTCGTGCTCAACGCTGTCGAGGCGCCGATGCGCGGGCTCCAGCGCCTGCTCGGCGTGCCGCGCATCGCCTGGGTGTTCGTCGCGCCCAATCTGGTCGTGCTGGCGCTGTTCACTTTCCTGCCGATCGTCATTGATTTCCTCTACACGTTCACCGGCGGCGTACAGCTTTATCCTTCGGAACGCCCCTTCACCGGCTTGGACAACTTGGCGACGCTGTTCGAGTGCGGGAACTATCTCGATCCGTCGACGTGTCGCAAGGACCTTTTCTGGCGCGCGGTCTACAACACGGGCCTGTTCGCGCTGATCCAGGTGGGCTTGATGGTTGCCTTAAGCCTCGTCACGGCGCTGGTATTGAATCGCAAGATTCTGGGCCGCGGGTTTTTCCGTGGTGTCTTTTTCTATCCGGTTCTGCTCTCGCCTGTGGTTGTCGCGCTCATCTGGAAATGGATCCTGCAGCGCGAGGGGCTCTTGAACGCGATGCTGCAGGGCGCAGGTGTCGCGGGCCCGGTATGGCTCGACGAAGCGAGCTGGGCTTTCTCCTGGAGCGTTTTCGTCAGCATCTGGGCGCACATGGGGTTCTACACCTTGATCCTGCTCGCCGGACTGCAGGCGATTCCGGGCGACTTGTACGAGGCCGCGGAGATGGATAGCGCGTCGCCCTGGCGCCGCTTCTATCGGATCACGCTGCCGCTCCTGATGCCGAATCTCCTCGTCGTGCTGGTCCTCGCGCTCATTCGTGCGGTGCAGGTTTTCGACGAGATCTTCGTACTGACCGGCGGCGGGCCGGGTTCGGCGACGCTCTTCATCGTCCAGTTCATCTATCAAACGGCCTTTGCCGAATCGATCCGGCTCTACGGACTCGCGGCGGCCGCGTCACTGGCATTGGCGGGCACGCTCCTGGTGCTCACGCTGGTGCAGCTCAGGATTTCCCGGCAAGGCATGGGCGGCAACGCGAGGCGCGAGGATGGTTGATCTCTCCCGAATGCTCGTGGCGACGCGCGGCCGAGGCCGGCTCGATTGGACCGATTGGTTCGCCTACGGCTACCTGCTGCTCGGGCTCGTGCTGATGTTCGGGCCGGTACTATGGCTCGTCTTGTCGTCGTTCAAGAGCGCCGCGGCTTTGAACGAGTTCCCGCCGCGGCTCCTCCCCTACGGTCAAGCAACCGCGACGATTCCCGGCCGGGACGAGCCACTGCCGCTCTTTCGCGTGAAGCTTCCGGATGGCACGACGCGAGAGCTCGTCGAGCTACGTCGCATCGGCATCGAGGCGACGATGGCCGATCCGAAGCATCCGGACGAGGAGATCAAGGTCAACATTCGCGACCGGGAGAAAGTGCGCGAATTCCACCTCGCGCTCGAGAACTACACGGAGATCTTCGGCAAGTTCGACTTCGCGCGCTTCCTGTGGAACAGCGTGTTCATCACGGTGGTCGCGACGCTGATCACGCTGCTCTTCAACGCGATGGCCGCGTTCGCCCTGTCGAAGTACCGTTTCGGCGGCGAGAAATGGGTGTTCCTGCTCATTATCTCGACGCTGATGATCCCGCCGACCATCATCCTGGTACCGAACTTCCTGGTGGTCTCCGAGCTCGGCATGCTCAACAGCTTGTGGGGCGTGATCTGGCCGGCGGTGGCCACACCGACCGGGGTCTTTCTCCTGCGCCAGTACATGCTGACGATCCCCGACGAGCTGATCGACGCGGCGCGCATGGACCACGCGAGCGAATGGCGGATCTTCTGGCGCATCATCCTGCCGCTGTCGGCGCCGGCGCTGGCCGTGCTGGCGATCTTTTCGGTGATGTGGCGCTGGAACGACTTCCTCTGGCCGTTGATCGTTCTCTCGCGCACCGAGAAATTTACGCTGCAGCTCGCGTTGAACGCCTTCCAGGGCGAGCTCACGACGCAGTGGCACTACCTGCTGGCAATGACGGTGCTCACGCTCCTGCCGGTCACGATCGTATTCGCGTTCCTGCAACGCTACATCACGACCGGCATTGCCTCATCCGGTATCAAGTAACGCGCGTTCACATGGCCAGCCTCGAGCTCAAAGGTGTCGTCAAGCGTTACGGCGCGAGCACCGTGATTCACGGCGTCGACCTCGCCGTTGAGGACGGAGAATTCGTGGTTTTCGTCGGCCCTTCGGGCTGCGGCAAATCGACACTGCTGCGGATGATCTCCGGCCTCGAAGCGGTGAGCGAAGGCGACCTCCTGCTCGACGGCCATCGCGTCAACGACGTCTCCGCGGCACAGCGCGGACTGGCGATGGTGTTCCAGTCGTATGCGCTGTACCCGCACATGAGCGTGTACCAGAACATGGCGTTCGGGCTAGAGAACATCGCTACGCCACGCTCTCAAATCGATGCGAAGGTGCAGGAGGCGGCGAAGCTGCTGCGGCTCGAGACGCTCCTCGACCGGCGACCGCGCCAGCTCTCCGGCGGCCAGCGGCAGCGCGTCGCGATCGGTCGCGCGATCGTGCGCGAGCCGACGATCTTTCTGTTCGACGAGCCGCTGTCGAACCTCGACGCCGAATTGCGCGTGCAGATGCGCACCGAGATCACGGCGCTGCATCAGCGCTTGAAGACGACGATGATCTACGTCACCCACGATCAGGTCGAGGCGATGACCATGGCCGACAAGATCGTCGTCCTGCGCGCCGGGCGCGTCGAGCAGATCGGTGCGCCGCTCGAGCTCTACAACGCGCCAGGCAATCGGTTCGTCGCGGGCTTCATCGGTTCACCGCGGATGAACTTCCTCCCCGCACGCGTGACCGAAGTCGGCCAGGACGGCGTGCGGATCGCGGTTGCGGGCTCGAACGGTTCGGCGATCATTCCGGTCCGCGGGCGGGCGACCGAGGTGGGGCACGATCTGACGCTCGGCATTCGCCCGGAGCATATCGAGTTGCGAAAAGGCGATGAGGGCGAGCTCCGCCTGACAGCGACGATCGAATTGCTCGAGCAGCTCGGAGCGACCAGCTTCCTCTATTGCACCCTGGCGGACGGCACCAAGCTGACTGTCCAGGTCGCCGGCCAGATCGACAGGCACGCCGGCGATCGGATCGAAGTGTGGTTTCCGTCGAGCAAGGCGCACCTCTTCGAGATGACCGAGGCGGAGCTCGCCCTCGATCGGCTGAAGCACGCGACGCCGGATAGCCGCGGCTGACGCGATGCAGCCGCTCGCCGCCGCGTCATTGGTCGAGCGTGTCGCAGACGGCGCGCGGTTCGCTTTGGACAATGGCTGGGAGTGTCGGCTGTTCGTGCTCTCCGCCGACCTGATGCGCGTGCTGCTGATTCCGCCCGGTGGATTGCGCGAGCCGCGGACATGGATGGTCGCGCCCCGCGGAACCGACGTTCCGTGGGAGGGCCGCAACCGCCTCGACGTGACCGCGTTCGAACGGCCGCGGTTCGATCTCGATCAGGGTGAGCATGAAGTCGTGCTGCAGACACCGGCGTTGCACGTTCGCGTTCGCCTGCGGCCTTTCGGCCTCGAATGGTCGACGCCCGACGCGCCATCCTTCGCGGCCGATCGCAGTACGCACGCCTACGAATGGAGCCGGAGAACCGGCGCCGTGCGCCACTACATGGCCCGACGGCCGACCGACCGCTACTTCGGACTGGGAGACAAGAGCGGCGCTCTCGACAAGCACGGCCGACGTTTGCGGACGCTCGCCCTCGACGCACTGGGCTACGATGCGCAGACGAGCGACCCTCTTTACAAGCACTGGCCCTACGTGATCGTTCGAGACCGGAGCGGCGTCGCCTACGGGCTCTTCTACGACACACTCTCCAGCGCAACCTTCGATCTCGGTTGCGAGCACGACAACTACCACGGCTTGTACCGCTACTGCGAGATCGAAGCCGGGGACCTCGACTACTACATCTTCGTCGGCCCGAAGATTCGCGACGTTGTGGCCAAGTTTGCCGAGCTGACCGGCCGCATGGCCTTCGGCCCGCGCTGGAGCCTGGGCTACGCCAATACGGCCATGGCGCTTACGGACGCCGAGGACGCGCAGCCACGCCTCTCCGATTTCATCGATCGCGTCGTCGAGCACGCGATCCCGATCAGCGCTTTCCATTTCGGTTCGGGCTACAGCAGCATCGGTCCGCGTCGTTACGTGTTCACCTGGAACCGCGACAAATTTCCGGATCCGCGCGCCCTGGTCGAGAAATTCCGGCGCGCAGGGATTCGCCTCATCGCGAATATCAAGCCGTGCCTTCTCGACGATCATCCGGACTACGCCGATGCCGCAGCGCGTGGGGCGCTTATCGGCGACGCGACAACCGGCAAGCCGAGCATCGGTCAATTCTGGGACGGTGAGGGCGCGTACATCGACTTCACGCATCCCGAGGGCGTGCGCTGGTGGCAGGAGGGTCTCGGACGCCAGCTTCTCGCCTACGGCATTCTGGGCTGGAACGACAACAACGAATACGAGGTCTGGAACGACGACGCCGCCTCGAACGGCTTCGGGCAGGCGATACCGATTGACCGCTCGCGTCCGCTGCAGCCGCTGCTGATGACCCGCGCGACGTATGAAGCGCAGGCTGCGCGCTTCGCCGACGAACGCGTGTACACGGTCACACGCGCCGGACCGCCGGGTATCCAGCGCTACGCTCAGACGTGGTCCGGCGACAACACGACATCGTGGCACACGTTGCGCTGGAACATCCGCATGGGGCTGACGATGAGCCTCTCCGGCATGTTCAATACCGGGCACGACGTCGGCGGGTTTCACGGTCCCGTTCCGGATCCGGAGCTCCTCGTGCGCTGGGTGCAGAGCGGCGCCTTCAGTCCGCGCTTCATCATGAATTCATGGAAGGCAGGCGGCGCGGTGAATACGCCGTGGCTGCATCCGGAAGTCACGCCGATCATCCGCGACTGGATCCGGCTGCGCTACCGGCTTCTGCCGTACTTGTATAGCCTCTTCCGGCGCGCCGCCCAGTTCGGTGAGCCGATGCTGCGCCCGCTTTTCTACGAATTCGAGGACGAATCGCATGCGTTCGCCGACAGCGACGACTTCATGCTCGGACCGAATCTGCTCGTAGCCTCGGTGGTCGAGCCGGGACAGCGCGAACGGTTGGTCCATCTTCCTGCGGGCCCGGGTGGATGGCTCGACTTCTGGACCGGCAAGCATGTTGCTGCCGGTCAGGCTGTGGTCGCGCCCGCTCCGCTCGAACGCATTCCATTGTTCGTCCCGGCCGGCGCGATGCTTCCCACGACCGACACCGCCGACATGCGGCGCCTGCACGACGAACCTTCGCGCGCGTTGCGGATCTTTCCCGGTATGAAAAATGGAAGCAGCGCATTCACCGTCTACGAGGACGATGGTCTCACGCTGCGCTATCGCGACGGCGACTACGCCGAGCTCGAATGCAGGCTCGAATGGACGGCTCGTACGGTTCGGCTGCAGGTGACCAAGCACGGCCGCTACCGCTTGCCGTATGCAACCCTGCGCATCATCCCGCCGCCGGGCGACCGGCGACGAATGCAGCTCGTTGGCAAAGGGATCGATCTGGCGACCGGAGCTTAGGTTCCTTAGTCATCCGGGGCCACCTTCATCCGCGCCGACCATCCTATTTCTGCGCGGCTCCTGGGCAACGCGCCCAGATAAGTCTCGAGCCTTTCCGCCAAGACCCGCACGGTCGGTTCTTTGACCATAGCAGCGTGGCCGCAGGCAATGATGCGAATGTCCAGACCGGCCTCAGCGAGCCGCTCCCACCCGAGGTGCGAACGGCGCGAATATCCGGCGGTCGATGCTTTGAAGAGGACCGCGTGGCCAGAGTAGGCTTGCGGGCGGTAGCTCAAATACGCCCAGTAATGAGCTTCGGTCACCGTTCGGAATTTGCGCAAATGCGAGAGGCCCAAATTCTGCAGCACGAACCGGTATACCCTCTGCTGGACCAGCCTTACATTCTTGAGCCGAAGGAAGTTCCGGGTCGTTCGCGCCAGCTCCAACGGGCGGAAGCCCGGCGCAATACTGTCGCAAAGGGCTAGCAACTCGGTTGTCTGGCCCTGGGCTCTCAGTTGACGGGCCATTTCGAAGGCGATCGTACCGCCGCTGCAGTAGCCGGCCAGGCGATACGGCCCTCTTGGCTGTATCTGCAGCATGGTGTGGATGCAATGCGCCGCCATCGCCTCGATCGTTGTGTCGGGAGGCGTTTTGCCGTCGACACCGCGCGCCGGAAGTCCGTATAGGGGTTGGTCCTCTGCCAGGTGGCGCGCCAGATTGTCATAAAAAAACAGGTGTCCGCCGACGATGTGCGGGCAAAACAATGGTCTGCGCTTGCCGGTCGCCTTGATGGCGACGGGGCCCGACCAGAGCGGTGGCCCACTATCGTCGA
>VBCL01000118.1:8055-9295 GCA_005888865.1 Betaproteobacteria bacterium
GATGACGCTAACTGCGGCGAGCGAATCCCCGCCAAGCGCAAAGAAATTGTCCTGCATTCCTATCGGTGATACGTCCAGGATTCGTTCCCAGATCCGCATCAGCTGTACTTCCACCGCATTCCGAGGGGGCACGCGTGCACGCGTGGCCGGCGCGAGCTCAGCCGTGGAAGCCGACAACAGCGTTCGGTCGATCTTGCCACTCGCGGTTAGCGGTAACGCCGGCAGGGTCAAGAACGCAGCCGGCAGCATGTAATCCGGCAGCGTCCGCAACATGAAACCTCGAAGCTCACCGGCAATCACCCGCTGGCCCGGCGCCGGGACGATGTAGGCCACCAGGCGTTTTTCTCCGGGTCGATCCTCGCGCGCCAAGACGATGGCATCGCGTATGGTTGCGTGCTGTTTCAGAACGGCCTCGACCTCGGCCAATTCAATCCGGAATCCGCGAATCTTGACCTGCTGGTCGCGCCGCCCGAGAAATTCCAAATTACCATCAGGCAAATAGCGGACAAGATCTCCCGTTCGGTACAACCGCCCTCGCGCATCGGTGCTGAACGGGTCGGCTACGAAGCACTCTCTCGTGAGATACCCGCGAGCAAGCCCGGCCCCACCGATATAGAGCTCCCCAACGACTCCGGCGGGAACCAATTGCCCTGCGCGATCCACGACAACGGCGTTTGTATTCGCAATCGGCCTGCCGACAGGTGCGCTTGCCCGCCGGACTTCTGACCGACACCTCCAGAAGGTCGATGAGATCGTTGTTTCCGTGGGTCCGTAGAGATTAACCAGTTCGGCTGCCGACTGCTCGCGCACGCGACGCACCAGATCGGTCGACAGCGCCTCAGCTCCGCACAGTATCAACCGCAAAGATTCGCACCCGCGGAAGCCCGCGTGGTCGAGAATCGAGGACAATAAACTGGGTACAACCTGCAGGACGCTGATCCTTTGCGCCTGCAGTATCTTGCTCAGCTCCACGACCGAACGATGGGCGTCGCGGCCCGCAATGACCATGACGGCGCCGCGCGTCAGCGGGAAGCAAATTTCCTCGACTGAAGCATCGAAGCTGATCGGCGTTTTCTGGAGCACTCGATCGACTCCGTCGAGTGGAAACGCTTCGCCAATCCAGCACAGGTAGTTCACCACCGACCGGTGCTCCACCATGACCCCTTTGGGTACGCCGGTGGAACCGGAGGTGTAGATGACGTAGGCGAGGTTGTCGGCCGTGGTGCTGGGTGTGGGGCTG
>VBCL01000118.1:9391-9680 GCA_005888865.1 Betaproteobacteria bacterium
TGGGTGTCGGAGAGCATGAAGGCGAGCCGCTCCGCCGGATAGCTCGGGTCCAGCGGCACATACGCTCCTCCGGCCTTGAGGATGCCCAGCAGTCCCACGATGAGCTCCAGCGAACGCTCCATGGCGATCGCCACCAGCACCTCCGGCCCGACCCCCAGCGTACGCAAGTGGTGCGCGAGTTGGTTGGCCCGCGCATCGAGCTCGGCGTAGGTCAGCCGCTGTTCCTCGAACACCACCGCCGTAGCCTGCGGGGTGCGCTGCACCTGTGCCTCGAATAGCTGGTGCACGC
>VBCL01000131.1:0-890 GCA_005888865.1 Betaproteobacteria bacterium
TTCGTCGCCCATGCGCCCAGGGGTCCGCTGCCGATTCTCAACGGCGGTGAGCTTGCCGTCGTCTACTGCTTCGTCTTCCTGTATTTCGCCGCGGCGGGAGGCGGTCCCTGGGGCGTCGGCGGACGAGGTCGCTCGCCGTACGTCTGACGCGGCGTCAGCGCGACGACCGCGCCGGCATCCCGACTGAGCCGCTCGCGACACCGAGCGGCGCGAGCATCTGGGCGCGCCGGCGTAGCCTCACGCCTTCGATCCCTCGCCGCGAATCAACCTCACGATGCCCGACGCCACGAGCAGAAGCGGAAAGCCTTCCATCGGGAGCAGGAAGATCATTCCCCCCTCCCCGAACCCTCGGGGCCCAATAGCCTCGGCAGTCCCGGCCAGCGCCAGAAAAAGAAGGCACCAGGCGAGCAAGGCCAGCCCGGCATGCGCCCACCAGCGTTGCTGCCGCGCGGCTCGCCAGGGGGCGGCGACCGACAAGATGCAGACGGCGAGGAAAGCGGGAGCGAGCTGGTATTCCGGAACCGCGCGCATAAGGATCGCCGCGACCACGTAGAGCGCGGTCGCCTGCCCGAGCGGGTTGAAGCACGCCCAATCCCGGATCTGCGCGAACGACAGCTCGCGAAGCAGTGCGAGATCGGGCCGGAGCAGAAAGAACGCGCCCGCGGCAAACGCGGCCGCGATGACCGCGGCGAATATGCCTGAGCCGATGCTCTCGTCCGGCAGGTCGTGCGTGAAAATGCGGACGGCCCCGATCGCGCAGATCAGGGCAAGGAGCAGCAGCGGCGCGGCCGCGATGCGGCGAAGCCATTTCATCGTTCGCTCGGTCCCTGACTTCCGGATCGCCGTCCGCAACGCCGGGGGCAGCGCAGGTTACCATTGTCTATGGACGA
>VBCL01000131.1:955-17282 GCA_005888865.1 Betaproteobacteria bacterium
AGCCTGCATCGGCCCACAGCTCGCCGCTCACCGCCGAGTTCCCGAGCATGAAGCAGATCGCATCGGCGATTTCCTCGGGGCGAATCAGCCGATTCAATTGCGTGAACGGCAGAATGTTCTTGCCGATGTAATCCTCGCCCAGCGCGCGCACCATCGGCGTGTCGGTGAATCCCGGATGAATCACGCCGCAGCGGACGCCGTGGAAGACCGCTTCCTTCATGATCGTCGCCGCCGCGCCCTCGAGACCCGCCTTGGCGCTGGCGTACGAGATCTGGCCGCGATTGCCCTGCGAGGACACGGAACCGATGAACACGATCGCGCCCTGCATTCCCTCGCCTGGCTGCCAGCGCTTGAGACCGCGAGCGGCGCGATTCTCGGCGATGCGTCCGATCATCTCGAGCGCCCAGTAAACAGGCGCCACGAGATTCACGTCGATGACGCGCTTGAACAGATCGGTCGGATAGATGCGCGCCTTGCCCGTTTCCTTGTCGACGCGGACCGCGAGCTCGTCGCGCGTGATCCCGGCCGCGGGCACGCAGATCGTGACCGTGTCCGCCTTGCTGCTGATGGAATCGAAAACCGACGCGCGAAACGCCGGATCGGTCACATCGCCACGGTAAGAGAAAGCGATCTGGCGACGCGCCTGCGCATTGGTTTCGACGGCGACGGCGTCGATGGACTCCCCCAAGTCCACAAGCGCCATCGCCCGGATATTGCGGCGCGCCAAATCCATGGCGACCGCGCGTCCGATGCCGCTGGCAGCACCGGTAACGACTGCAACCTTGCCTTCAAATTCCATGAGGGCCTCTCACGATTTGTTGCACCGCAACATCTTACCATTTTATCGACCAACGTCACGTGAAAAGGCGCAAAGGTCTGCGATCGCGCTATTCCTTGATTTTTCAGGTAGGTTCATCTCCTACGCCTGACAGAATCTGTTGCAAGGTGCACGCCGGACCGGGAAAGATCCAGGGCAAAGGGTGTCCAACTTGCATTCTTACCTCACGTGAGGGCCGCGAGCGACGATTTGCCGGTCCGGCCAGGACAGGAGGTGTGTCATGTCTCGCCAACCGATCCGTCTGGGTATCCTGGCCCTCGCGCTCAGCGCAAGCGCGGGCGCAGTGCCGCAGCCGAGCGCGCCGTCACCGGCCGATGCATCTTCGCCGACCAGGGCTACGTCGCAGAGCAACCCACCCGCGCAAAGCAACGCCTCATCGCAAGCCCAAAAAACCCCGACGCCTGCGCAGCTCGATCGGCCCGGCGCGGTTGCCATGCCGCCGCCGATCCTGAGAAATACGGGCAGGACGTACGTCGGGTCCGAACAGCCCCTCCTGGGCCAGCTGAACCTGCAAGGCCAAAGGTTTCCAGGAGCGCTGGGCGAACAACCACCGCCGGCAATGCAGCCTGCGCCGAACGAGGCTGCGATAAGAAGCGGTGTGGGCGAGGTACCGGCCGTTCACTGAACCACCGCGTCCGCGCACAGCATCAACGTCTCACGATCTCGCAATCGCTGCGGCTGCTGCGTGCTGGCGAAGTGATGCAGTAGATTGCCTTAATTTCCGGCCACGCCGTGGATCTCGGGAAAGAAGAGATCCTTCCAGGTCGCCGGAACCGCTTTCACGATCCCCACGTCGTACATGAACGACGCGTACTTCATCGTGTTCTCCGGCACCAGCGTCCATTTGACCTGAGGGCCGCCGATCACCGAGACGACGAGCTCCGGCGCGAGCTTCGATTTCGAATCCTCGATCCAAAGCATGGCCGCGGCGCGCTTGTCGGCGTTGAGGACGTCGGTCGCCTCGGCGAGCGCGTCGAGCAGCGCGCGATAGAGTTTCGGATTGTCGTCGTGGAACTTGCGCGACGTCCACGCGACCGTGAAGCTGTGCGATCCGCCGAGCACATCGAACGAATTGAGCACGGTATGGATCGCCGGATCCTGGAGCTGCTGCGTCTGGAACGGCGGCACGCTGAACGCGCTGTCGAACGCGCTGCCCCGGGAGAGGAGACCGATGGTCGCGTCGGGCGGTGGCAGCGCGATCGTCAACCGATCGAGCTTCGCATAATTCTCCTTGCCGAATGCCTGCGCGGCGGCCATGCGCAGCGTCACCGCCTGCACCGAGACGCCGACCGCGGGCACGGCGATGCGGCTCGCGTCGGTGAAATCGCGGATCGTTTTGACGTTCGGGTTGCGCGTGTTGAGCAGGAACGGCTGCGAGCTGAGCGCCGAGATTCCGCGCACTTCCTGCGCCGTGCCGCGCGTCTTCGCCCAGAGCGTGACAAGCGCCGGTACGCCTCCGGCGACGATGTCGACGTCGCCGGCGAGCAGCGCCGTGTTCATCGCGTCGGGACCATTGAACGTCACCCAGCTGACCTTGACCTCTCCCAGGCCCAGCGCCCGCGCGTGCTTTTCGATGAGCTTCTGGCGCTCGAGGATATTGAACTGCACGTAGCCCATCGAGGTCTGCTTGGCGAAACGGAGCTCGCCGGTCTCGGCCGCAGTCGGTCCGGTCATGCAGACGAGGGCGAGCGTCAGCAGGGCGACGCCGGTCCGGTGATTCATGTCGCGCCCTCCTCTATTGGAGCCCGCTACCCGATCGAGTGCTCGAGCACGCCGATGCGCGAGATCTCGAGCTTCACGCGATCGCCCGGTTGGAGCCAGCGCGGCGGCTTGCGAAACGCGCCCACGCCCGCCGGCGTCCCGGTCGCGATCACGTCGCCGGGCTCGAGCGTCATGTAACGCGAGATGTATTCGATGAGGAGCGCGACGGAAAAGGTCATGTCGCGCGTGCTGCCATCCTGCACCAGATCGTCGTTGACCCAGGTCTTCAGAAGCAGGTCCTGAGGATCGGGAATCTCG
Organism: Betaproteobacteria bacterium; assembly: GCA_005888865.1. Lineage (GTDB taxonomy): Bacteria > Pseudomonadota > Gammaproteobacteria > Burkholderiales > Casimicrobiaceae > PALSA-1003. Next base: position 3,813 of record VBCL01000131.1, read on the forward strand.
TCGCGCGTCACCAGCCACGGACCCATCGGGCAGAACCCGTCCATGCTCTTGGCGAAGGTCGTCTGCGCGGGGGAGACGTCGAACTGGAATTCGCGTGCCGAGACGTCATCGAGAATGGTGTAGCCCGCGACCGCCGACAACGCGTCGCCGCGCGCGATCTTCTTCGTGTTCCGACCGATGACCACGGCGAGCTCGCATTCGTAATCGAGCTTGGCGATGCCCTCGGGTCGCACGACGACGCTGCCTGGGCCGGTCACCGCCGAGGGCAGCTTGGCGATGATGCGCGGCGCCTCGAGCGCCTTCATGCCGGTCTCGGCGGCGTGGTCCGCGTAGTTTCGACCGATGGCGACGATCTTCGGCGGGCGCGGCACGGGAGCGAGCAATTCGATATCGGCGAGGAGCGGATGCGGCGCGGCCTTCTCGCCGGCGGCGCGCTGCACGTATGCGGCGACGGCGGTCAGCGCGTCCGGCCCGGCGCGCAGCAGCGAGAGCATGTCGCGGCCGCCCGGCAGGGTCGCACCGAGATCGACCACGCGGCCGGCGACGACCGCGGCCACCCGGTCCTCGCCGCGATACCGATAGCTGACGAGTTTCATGCGGCCATCTTACCGGAAGGCTTTCTTCGCCCGCAGTTGACAGGTCAGGGGGCCGCGCGGGAGCGCGGCAGGCAAGGCGCGACGCGAACGACTGCTGCCTCCTTCGCTCTAAAAGCTTGAATCCACTCGGTGAGCCCCCATTCTGAAAGGACGGATATCTATGTCATCGCGTAATCCAACCGACTGGATGTGGGCGCAGGCCGTCGAGTTCCTCGACCAGGCCGAGCGCATGCACCGGCAGTTCTTCCGCCTGGCCGCGTCGGAACGGACGCGCGCGGTCTGGCAACCGCCGGCCAACGTGTTCGAGGACGAGCGAGAAATCGTCATCGTCGTGGCTCTGCCGGGTGTCCCGTCGGACCGGGTCGAAGTGACGATCGAGTCCGGCGCGCTTGTAGTCCGGGCCGAGAGCCCGCCTCCGCTCTCCCGCTCGTGCCGCGGGGTGCGGCAGCTCGAAATCCCGTATGGCCACTTCGAGCGGCGCATCCCGCTGCCGGAGGTGCGGCTGGAAGCCGGGACGCACGAGGTCGCGGACGGCTGCCTGATCTTGAGACTGCGCAAAACGGAATGACGCAACCCATGAACGACGAGAATCGACACAACGCCGATCCGGTCAGCGCCGACGCCGCCACGCGCACCGACGACGCCGCCGCCGCGGGACAACCGCCGCGGCAAGGCACGCCGCGTCCGCTGCCCGAAGACGCGATGATCATCGTGCCGGTGCGCAACGTCGTGCTGTTCCCGGGCATGGTATTTCCGCTGACCATCGGTCGCGATCGTTCGCGCGCCGCCGTGCAGGAGGCCGTGCGCCTGCAGCGGCCGCTCGGCGTGCTGCTGCAGAGCAAGCCCGAGGTCGAAGAGCCGGCGCCCGACGATCTGCACTGGGTCGGCACGACGGCCACAGTGCTGCGCTACATCACCGCGCCCGACGGCACGCATCACGCCATCTGCAGCGGGACGAAGCGCTTCCGCGTGCTCCAGTTCCTCGAAGGCTACCCCTTTGCCGTCGCGCGTGTGCAGACGATCGAGGACCCAGAGCACGTCGACGTCGACATCGAAGGCCGCGCGCGCAGCTTGAAGGAGCGCGCGCTCGAGATCCTGCAGCTCCTGCCGCAGGTGCCCGAGGAGATGGTCGCCGCGCTGCAAGGCGTGGAGGGACCGGCGCGACTCGCGGATTTCATCGCCGGCCTGATGGACATCAGCGCCGAGGAAAAGCAGGCGCTGCTGGAGACTTTCGATCTGAAGGCGCGCCTCGACAAGCTGCTCGAGCTTCTGTCGCACCGCATCGAGGTGCTGAAGGTGTCGCGCGACATCAACGAGCGCACGCGCGAATCGATCGACGACACCAACCGCAAGCACCTGCTGCGCGAGCAGATGCGCACGATCCAGAAGGAGCTCGGCGAGGGCGACGAGGGCGCGGCGGAGATCGCCGAGCTGGAGAAGGCGATCGCCGAAGCGAAGATGCCCGAGGAGGTCGAGAAGCACGCGCGCAAGGAGTTGAAGCGCCTGGAGCGCATGCCCGAAGCCGCAGGCGAGTATTCGATGGTGCGCACGTATCTCGAATGGCTGATCGAGTTGCCGTGGGCCGCGGATCCGGGGGCGCCGATCGACATCGCCGAGGCGCGGCGCATTCTCGACGCGGACCATTATGGGCTCGAGAAGATCAAGCGGCGCATCCTCGAATTTCTCGCCGTGCGCAAGCTCAATCCGTCGGGCAAGAGCCCGATCCTGTGTTTCGTCGGCCCGCCCGGCGTGGGCAAGACCTCGCTCGGCCAGAGCATCGCCAAGGCGACTGGGCGCAAGTTCGCGCGCGCGAGCCTGGGCGGCGTGCACGACGAGGCGGAGATCCGCGGCCACCGCCGCACCTACATCGGATCGCTCCCCGGCAACATCATCCAGAACCTGCGCAAGGCCGGAACGCGCAACTGCGTGATGATGCTCGACGAGGTCGACAAGCTCGGCATGGGTGGCTTCCAGGGCGACCCGGCGTCGGCGCTGCTCGAGGTGCTCGATCCGGAGCAGAACTCGACTTTCCGGGACAACTACCTCGGCGTGCCATTCGATCTGTCTGAGGTGATGTTCGTCTGCACGGCAAATGTCCTCGACACCATACCGGGGCCGTTGCGCGACCGCATGGAGATCATCCAGCTCCCGGGCTACACCGCGCAGGAAAAGCTGCAGATCGCCCGCCGCTATCTCGTTCCGCGACAGCTCGCCGCGACCGGGCTGACTGCAGAGCAATGCGAGATCAGCGATGAGGCGCTGCTGTCGATCATCGACGATTACACGCGCGAGGCGGGTGTGCGCAATCTCGAACGCGAGATCGGCAACGTGTTCCGCAACGTCGCGGAGCGCATTGCGGAGGGCAGTACGCAGCAGGTGAAGATCGGTCGCGACGAGCTCGCCGCAATCCTCGGCCCGCGCAAGTTCGAAGCCGAAGTCGCCATGCGCAGCGGCGTACCGGGTGTGGCCACCGGGCTCGCGTGGACGCCGGTGGGAGGCGATATCCTGTTCGTCGAGGCCGCGCGCATGCCCGGCACCGGCCGGCTGATCCTCACGGGTCAGCTCGGCGACGTGATGAAGGAAAGTGCGCAGGCGGCGCTGTCGCTGGTCAAGGCGCGGGCGGGCGAGCTCGGCGTCGGCTCGGAAGCGCTCGAGAAGTCGGACATCCACATCCACGTGCCGGCGGGTGCCACGCCGAAGGATGGCCCGAGCGCGGGCGTCGCGATCTTCGTCGCACTGGCGTCGTTGCTGACCGGCCGCCCGGTCAAGAGCGAAGTGGCGATGACCGGCGAGATCTCCTTGCGCGGTCTGGTGCTGCCCATCGGCGGCGTGAAGGAGAAGGTGCTCGCGGCCTTACGCGCCGGGATCACGACCGTCATGCTGCCTGAGCGGAATCGCCGCGACCTCGAGGAAATTCCCGTCGACGCGCGCGAGAAGCTCACGCTCGTCTGGGTCGGGCGCGTGGACGATGCGCTGGCCACCGCGCTTTCGCCGGCGTCGCCCGCGTAGTTCGTAGCCCGTCCCCAGCATCACCCTTCGTGCTCAGCGCGGGCTAGGAGAGCTGCGACTGCTGTCCTCGCCCACGCACCGGTAATCCCTTAGCATGCGTCCTTTGAAGCGCGAGGAGGCGGCATGCGCGTCATCACCTGCGTCGAGGACCTGCGCCTGTTGCACAAGAAGCGGGCGCCGAAGGCGTTCTACGACTACGTCGATTGCGGGAGCTACACCGAGGGAACGTATCGCGCCAACAGCGCCGATCTCGCAGCGCTGAAGCTGCGGCAGCGCGTCGCGATCGACACCGACGCGCGCTCCACGGAATCGACGATGCTCGGCCGGAAAGTGACTATGCCGGTCGCGCTCGCACCGGTGGGGCTGACCGGAATGCAGTGGGCCGATGGCGAGATTCTTGCCGCGCGCGCGGCCGAGAAGTTCGGCGTCCCGTTCACCCTCTCGACCATGAGCATCTGCTCGATCGAGGACGTTGCCGCCAATACGATCGAGCCCTTCTGGTTCCAGCTCTACGTGATGCGCGACCGCGAATTCGTCAAGCGTCTGATCGGCCGCGCCAAGGTGGCCAAATGCTCGGCGCTGGTGTTGACCCTCGACCTGCAGGTCATCGGCCAGCGGCACAAGGACCTCAAGAACGGCATGACGGTGCCGCCGAGGATCACGCTGTCCAACGTCCTCGACTCACTGACGAAGGTTGGCTGGGGGCTTCGCATGCTCGGCACCAAGCGCAAGCTCTTCGGCAATATCGTCGGCCATGTGAAAGGCGCCGAAGGCATCGTCTCGCTTTCCAAGTGGACGGCCAGCCAGTTCGACCCGACACTCGATTGGCACGACGTCGAGTGGGTCAAGAACGAATGGGGCGGCAAGCTCATCCTCAAGGGTATTCAGGACGTCGATGACGCGAAGATCGCGGCGTCCGCCGGGGCCGATGCGATCGTCGTGAGCAACCACGGCGGCCGGCAGCTCGATGGCGCGATCTCGTCGATCAAGGCGTTGCCGCCGATCGTCGATGCGGTCGGCGACAAGATCGAGATCTGGATGGATGGCGGTATCCGCTCGGGACAGGACCTGATCAAGGCGCTTGCGCTCGGCGCGAAAGGCACGTTGATCGGCCGCGCGTTCAACTTCGGCCTGGGCGCCATGGGCGAGGCCGGCGTGACGACCGCGCTGCAGATCATCCAGAAAGAACTCGATACCACGATGGCATTGTGCGGCGTGCGCACGATCGGCGAGATCGGGCGCGGCCTCGTGCTGAATCCGTATTGAGCCGCGAGTCGCCCCAGGGCTGAGCGGATGCTGCGGTCGCTCACCATACCGCCCCTAATCCCACGTAGACAGGTTCGTCTATCATCGAATGGTGGAGCGAAATGGTCCAGAGTGAACTTTATGTAGACAATACTGTCTCCCCCACAGGGGATACGTATGAATGCGCATCGTTCCAAATCCGTAGCGCCGGGCAGCACTCGGCTCGCTACCGCGCGCGAGCGCATAGACCGGACCGCCTATGAGCTCTTTTCACGGCACGGCATCCGGGCCGTCGGGATTGATGCGGTCATCGCAGGCTCGGGGGTCGCGAAGCAGACCCTCTATCGCCACTATCCGTCCAAAAACGATCTTGCCCTGGCCTTCCTTCGCCGCCGAGAAGAGCTCTGGACGCGCACCTGGTTAGAGCGGGAGGTCGAGCGCAGGGCCCGGACACCGGGCGCGAGACTGCTCGTGATTTTCGATACGTTCGACAAGTGGTTTCGCCGACCGGATTTCGAGGCCTGTTCCTTCATCAAGGTGCTGTTCGAGCACGGCGAACGCGGGGATCCACTTCGGGATGCCACGGTGCGCCACATCGAGACGGTTCGATCGTTCATCAGGCAATTGGCCGAGGATGCGGACGTACGCGACGCTGACGGATTCGCACGGCAGTGGCAGATGTTGATGATGGGATCCATCGTCGCCGCCTATGCCGGCGACCCGGACGCGGCGCGGCGGGCAAAGGAAATCGGGAGACTACTGCTCGCGCGTAACGGCATCGCGCCGGGGAATGGAGCTCGGGCATGACCACGCGGGCAACCAACCGTGCAACGCATAGCGTGCTGCTTGACAGCCAGCGCCGGGTGCTCGAGCGGATCGCCAGCGGCGCGCCGCTGGCGGAGACTTTAGACACGCTGGTCAGGCTGGTCGAGGAGCAGGCGGAAGGAATGCGCTGCGCCGTGCTGCTTGCAGATTCCGCTCAGCAGTCGTTGAGTTTCGTCGCAGCGCCGAGCATCCCCGAGGATTACAAGACGGGCATCGCACCGTACCTGCGCATCGCGCCGAACAATGGCGCGTGCGGAACTGCCGCATTCCTGCGCGAACCCGTTTATACGGAGGACACCGGAACTGACGCGCTCTGGGAGGATTGCCGCGATATCGCGACGGCCTGCGCGCAATCTGGTCCACTCCGATTCTCGGAGACGACAATGCCGTTCTCGGAACGTTTGCGATGTATTACGGCGCGCCGCGGTTGCCATCGCCCGAACACGTCAAACTGATCGACATGGCAGTACAGATGGCGCGCGTGGCGATCGAGGCGAAGCGCAGCGAGGACGCCCTTCGCAAGAGCGAAGACGTCCTTCGCCTTGTGATCGATACCATTCCCGTGATGGCCTGGAGCGTTCTGCCTGACGGCGCCGTCGATTTCCTCAATCAGCGTTGGTTGGACTATGCCGGCCTTTCTTTGGAGCAGTATATTGAAGATCCGACGGGCCCAATTCATCCCGACGACGTTTCAAGAGCCTTGGAAAAGTGGATTGCCAACAGGGCGATCGGGAAAGCCTACGAAGATGAATTGCGTTTGCGCCGCTCTGACGGGGAATATCGCTGGTTCCTGATCCGCACCGTGCCGCTGCGCGATGAGCAAGGAAACATCGTCAAGTGGTACGGAACGAGTACCGATATCGAGGACCGGAAGCGGGCGGAGGATGCCCTGCGCCGGAGCGAGGATCGCCTTCGGCATGTCGTCGACACGATTCCCGCCATCGTCTGGAGCGCGCTGCCTGACGGGTCCGTTGATTTCGTCAACGATCGCTGGCTGCAATATACGGGCCTGTCCAGGGAAGACTCACTGGGCTGGGGGTGGACCGCCACGATTCATCCAGACGACTCTGCAAGAACAACCGACTACTGGCGCACCGTCCTGCTATCGGGGGAACCGGCAGAGACCGAAGAACGGCTGCGACGTAGTGACGGGGAATTTCGCTGGTTTCTGTGCCGATATGTGCCCGTGCGCGACGACTCGGGAAACATCGTCAAATGGTATTCGACGTCGACAGATATCGAGGACAGAAAGCGGGCCGAAGACACGCTACGACGGAACCAGGCCTTTTTCGCGGCTGAGGCGCAACGCATTGGTGGGTTGCTCGAGACGACCGCACTCGGCCATGGGCACTCACGTCGGGCGGGCGACGAAGGAGTGGCCGCAGAGCAGAAGGGTGCGGCGGCAAAATCGCCGCCTGGGGAAGGTGCGGCCGAGAAAACCATTCCGGAGACCCGCAGGTTCGTCGCCGAACGCCAGGCGATCGAATCGCTGACAAGCAACGAGCGCTCGATCATACGGTCGATCGCCGACGGGAAGTCCAATGCGGAGGTCGCGGAGCTGATGCATCTCTCCCCAAGGACGGTCGAGACGTATCGCGCCCGACTCATGGAGAAGCTTCACCTCGAGGACCTGGCTGCGCTGGTCAAATTCGCGATCCGCAATGGGATGAGCTCGGTCGATTAGCGCCGCTGTCGTCGCGGGTCGCCAAATCCCACCTGTTCGGGTGGGATTTTGTTGGAGATGGGGATTTCCCGACGTAGTTTCACGATAGGCAGTTCCGCATCTGGAAGTTAGCATTCGGGGCCGTGCGGAGCGTCCCGATCTCATCGTCTGCGATCAGCAAACCCCTAAGGGCGGAGCGTCCACCCGAGGGACCGGTGACGGGCATGCAATGGCCGCCAAGATTCTGATCGTCGACGATCGCGCCGAGAACCGGGAGTACCTGGTGACTTTGCTCGGCTATCACCGTTACCGCCTGCTCGAGGCGAGCGGTGGGGCGCAGGCGCTCGCCGTCGCGCGCATCGAGCATCCGGATCTCGTGATTTCGGACATCCTGATGCCGACGATGGACGGCTACGAATTCGTTCGCCAACTGCGCGCGGACCCGGCCCTTGGTGCGACGCCAGTCATCTTCTGTACGGCGCACTTCCACGGACCCGAGGCGGAGAAGCTCGCCAAGGACTGCGGTGTCGCGTACATCCTGACCAAGCCGGCGGAGCCGGAAACGGTGCTGCGCATCGTGTCCGAAGCGCTCAGTCAGAAAGAAATCCCCGCATCTCCGCAGTCCGATTTCCAGCGCGAGCATCTGCAAATACTGACCGACAAGCTGTCGGAGCAGGTGGGCAGGTTGCGGCGGATGAACGAGCGCTTTACGGCGCTGAACGATGTCAATTTGCAGCTTGCCTCCGAACGCGATCCGCGCCGACTGCTCGATAGCGTCTGCGACGCCGCTCGCGAACTGACCGCCGCGAAATACGCGTTACTGGCGGTCGAGGGCAAGGGTGACGTGGGGGGAGACCAGCTCACGGCCAGCGGCCTGGAGCCGCAAACGGTCACCCGCATCGGGCATCCCCGCTGGGGCGAAGGCCCGGTCCGTACCGCGCTATCGCAAGGCAAGGCGCTGCGAGTCAGGAATCCCGGAGGAGAGTCCACCGCTGTCGGGTTGCCCCCTTTGCAACTCCCGATGTACTCGCTGCTCGTCGCACCGATCGTTTCGCCCGCGCACAACTACGGGTGGATCGCTCTGAGCGACAAGCTTGGCGCAACGCAATTCAGCGCCGACGACGAATTGCTTGTCGCTGCTCTCGGTGCGCTGCTCGGTCGCTTCTACGAGAACGGCAGCCTGTTGCGCGAGCTCCAAGCGAGCGAGGCTGGGCTGCGCCGGGCGCAGCTTATGGCCAAGCTTGCTCATGTGATCACGAGGCCGGACGGCTCGTTCGAGAGCTGGTCCGAAACGTTGCCTGCGCTGATCGGAGCCGATCTCGCGAAAATGCCCCGAAGCACACGCGAATGGCTGGAAATCGTGCATCCGGAAGATCGTCCAATTCTCCGTACGACAGCCATCCAGGCGGGCATCGAGGGGGCACGCAGGGAGCTCGAATACCGGCTGAGGGGTGCGGATGGCATGTGGATTCAGGTGTGGCAGGTTTTCGAGCCTATTCAAGGGGCGCCCGACGCGGACGGCAGGGTGCGCTGCTTCAATACGCTTCAGGACGTGACCGAACAGACCCAGGCGGAACACAGGATCAAGCGCCTCAACCGCGTTTACGCCGTCCTGAGCGGTATCAACACCACGATTGTTCGGGTACGGGAGCGCGGCGAGCTCTTTCGCGACGCATGCCGGATTGCGGTCGATGCGGGACAGTTCGGACTGGCCTGGATCGGCATCGCGGACCACAAAGCGAAGCGGCTCAATCCTGTCGCCTGGCACGGCGCTGGCGAAGGCTATATCGAACTGATGCCCCTCGGTCTCGACGAGAATTCGCCCGAGTCATTCGGCCTGGCGGGCCGAGCCGTCAAGGAACGCAAGCCCATGATCTCGGACGACATGGCGACCGATCCACGCGTGCTGCTGGCCGATGAATCATCCCTTCGAGGGCTCCATTCCCTGGCAGTGCTGCCCATCGCCGTGGAAGGAGAAGTCGGCGGCGTGCTCGCCTTGTATTCCGAGGACATCGCGTTCTTCGACGCCGAAGAGATGAAGCTTCTGCTGGAGCTCGCCGGCGATATTTCGTTCGCGCTCGACAGTATCGCGAAGGAGGAAAAGCTCGACTACCTGGCCTTCTACGATCCGCTGACGGGATTGCCGAATCGAACCCTGTTCCGAGAGCGCCTCAATCAACGCGTGGGCGCCGCGGATCAGGGCGAACACCGTCTTGCGCTCGTTCTACTCAACATCGAACGCTTCAACATCGTCAACGATACACTCGGCCGCCCGACGGGCGACGAGCTGCTGAAGCAGATCGCCGCTCGTTGCCTGCGCTTCGCCGCGGATCCGGCGCTTTTCGCGAGGCTGGTGGGGGACCAGTTCGGCGTGTTGATTCCAGAAGTCGGGAGCGAGGATAACGCCGCGCGGATACTGGAACAATGGAATCGCGACGCTTTCAACTCATCGTACCGGGTAGGCGAGCACGAGATCCGGATCTCCGCCAAGTTCGGGATCGCCATGTTTCCCGGCGACGGCACGAACGCGGATTCCCTGCTCAAGAACGCCGAGGCCGCGCTCATGCGAGCCAAAGCCACCGGGGAAAGATACCTGTTCTACAACCAGCAGATGACCGAGCGCGTTGCTGGGCGGCTGACCCTGGAGAACAAACTGCGCGATGCGCTGGAGAAGAACGAGTTCGTCCTCCATTATCAGCCCAAGGTCGACGTCAAGACCCGGCGCATCCTCGGCATCGAAGCCCTGATGCGCTGGCAAAGCGCAGACCTCGGGCTTGTTCCGCCGGTCCGATTCATTCCTCTGCTCGAGGAAACCGGGATGATCGTCGACGTCGGCGCATGGGCGATCCGAAAGGCGCTGGCTGACCACCGAGAGTGGCGCAGCCAGGGCCTGCAGCCACCGAGCATCGCAGTCAACGTGTCATCGATTCAACTGCGCCAGAGTAATTTCGTGGACGTGGTGAGGAAGGCCATCGAGGACTCGAATGCGACGCCGCACGGCCTGGACGTGGAGATCACCGAGAGCCTGCTGATGGAAGACATCGAGGGCGCCATCGAGAAACTCAGGGCGCTGCGGGATATGGACGTCAACATCGCCATCGATGACTTCGGGACCGGTTATTCGTCGCTTGGATACCTGGCGCGCCTGCCGGTGAATACGTTGAAGGTCGACCGCTCGTTCATCATTACCATGACCAAGGAAGCGGACAGCATGACGATCGTCTCCACGATCATCTCGCTCGCCCACTCGCTCAAGATGAAAGTCGTCGCAGAGGGTGTGGAGACCGAGGAACAGTCGCGGTACTTGAAACTCTTGAAATGCGACGAGATGCAGGGCTACCTGTTCAGCAAGCCGCTGCCTGCATCGGAATTAACCAAGATGCTGGAAGAGCACCGGGCTACTTGATCAGCTCGTCTGCGCGCAGCAGCAGCGCCTGAGGAATGGTCACGCCGATCCTGCTGGCGGTCTTGAGGTTGATCACCAGCTCGACTTTCGTCGGGAGCTCGATAGGCAAATCGCCCGGCCGCGCGCCCTTGCGTATCTTGTCGACATAAACGGCAAGCCGGCGGTAGCACTCTTCGAGTACCGGGCCGTAGATCATGAGATTGCCTTGGCGCGCGAACGGCGACCAGCCGTCGACTGCGGGGATGCGTTGCTGCAGCGAAAATTCCGCGATCCGGCCTGCGAAGCTCTGCGTGAAACCGTCGGAGAACGCAAGGATGGCGTCGAAGCGCGCGTGTGCGATGTCCGCGAGCGCGCTCTCCAGCTCGGCCTCGCTGTGCACCGGAAAGTAGCTCACCTGCAACCCGAGATTGTCGGCGGCGGCCTGCGCAGCGGCGAGCTCCTTGTGCTGACCGGGATGCTGCGGATCGGCGAGCAAGGCGACGCGCTTCATCGTCGGCAGCGCCTCCTTCATGATCTGCATGCGCTTGCCGACGAGCTCCAGCGCGAAGAAGGTCATGCCCGTCGCGTTGCCTCCGGGTCGCGCGAAGCTCTCGGCGATCTTCGCTTCGATGGGATCGGCGCTGACGCCGAACACGATGGGAATCTTGACCTGTGCAACCATCAACGGATGCAGCGCAAGCCCGCCCTGCGCAACGATCACGTCAGGCTGCGAGCGAACCATTGCGTCGATCTGCTGCGCCAGTCGAGCCTCGGTCCCTTCGCCCCACCACGGGTCGATCACGAGATCCTTGCCCTCGGTATAGCCCAGCTCGCGCATGCCACTGCGGAAGGCCTCGAGATAAGGTGATGCCGGATTCGCGCGCTCGATCGATGCCCAGGCGACGCGAAGCGGTCGCGGAACCTGCGCGTGAAGGGGCAGGACCGCGGTCATCCCCAGGGCCAAGAACGCCAGTGCGCCGCACAACCAGCGACGAGTCGTCGAAATTGTTTTACTTGGGCGCGGTGGCATCGGCGTTTAGCGGGCGGGACGCGGGGCGCTCGCCACCTTACGCGATGCGCGGCCCGCAGACAAGCCGATGATCGCCCTCGTACCGAAGCAGGCTCTGGACTCCGATTCCTCGCGTCAGGCCGTTCAGATCGTTCGATCCCGAGCGAACCATACTTTCTCGGCGCACCCTATCATGTCGCTGATCATGGCGACGGAATCCGGCCAGCGCTCGTTGGGTTACCTGGCCGAGCTCGCGCTGCTGTTGCTGCTCGCCATGCTCTGGGGCGCGTCGTACACGTTCATCAAGCTGGGGGTCGAGTCGATTCCCCCGGTAACGCTGATTGCGGCACGCACGACGATCGCGGCCGTGGTGTTGCTGGGAGTATTGCGTTGGCACCGCATCTCGATGCCGACCGATCTCGCGGTCTGGCGCCGCTTCCTGTTCCAGGCCTGCCTCAACAGCGTGATTCCCTTCACTTTGATTGCCTGGGCCGAGCAGTCGGTGGATGCGGGCCTGGCAACCATACTGAATTCGTCGGCGCCGATCTTTACCTTCGTCCTGGCCTGGCGCCTGGCGCGAGGGCAATCCGCAACCGCCCGACAACTTTTCGGCGTCATCTGCGGAATGATCGGCATCTGTTTGATCGTCGGCGTCCAGGCGCTCACCGGAATCGGGCAGCAACTGACCGCCGAGCTCGCCATCGTCGCGGCGACAATCTGCTATGCGGGCGCAGCGATCTTCGGGCGCAATTTCCAGGGCCTCGATCCGATATTGCCCGCCACGGGATCGCTTCTCTGCGGCGCGGTCGTTCTCGTTCCTATCAGCCTGTTCGTCGACCACCCCTGGACGCTCGCGCCGTCCGCCCGCTCGATCGTCGCCCTGATCTGCCTGGCGGTCCTTTCCACTGCGCTGGCCTTCACCATCTACTTTCGTCTCATCCGGACGCTGGGATCGGTCGGCACGACCGCGCAGGCTTATCTCCGGGTGCCGATCGGCGTCGCCATAGGCGTCGTCTTTCTGGGAGAGACGCTCGCTCCCACAACCTTGATGGGGCTGGTCTGCGTCATTGCGGGCGTGGCGGCAATGGCTGTTCCGGCGCGAAGACGATAGAGACTTGCGCCGGAATTCCACGAGAAGAGCTGACCAGGATCGCGGCGCGCTAGAATCCCTGCTTTGCGCGCTCGAGGGGACCGATTCATGCCGGCTGACAACTCCGAACAGATTGCAGAATGGAACGGCGCGATGGGCGAGCGATGGGTCGCGATGCGGGAAGAGACCAACCGCATCGTCGTGCCGTTCGGTGACGCCGCGCTCGAGGCTGCAGCACCGCAGCAGGGAGAACGGGTGATCGACATCGGTTGCGGGTGCGGCGACACGTCGATCGAACTTGCGCGGAGGGTCGGCGCGACAGGCTCGGTGCTCGGCATCGATGTGTCGCGGCCGATGCTCGAGGTTGCCCGCTCGCGTGGCGCGCTGGCGAATGGCGCACGCCTGGCCTTCCGCGACGCCGATGCTTCCGAGGCGGAGCTTCCGGCAAACATCGATTTGCTGTTCTCGCGTTTTGGCGTCATGTTTTTCAGCCAACCGTCCCCGGCTTTCAGTCATTTACGCAAGTCGTTGCGCGCGGGTGGCCGGTGCGTGTTCGTCTGCTGGCGAACGCCTCGTGACAACCCGTGGGCGATGACGCCCCTCTCCGCCGCGCGCACGGCGATGGGCATTACGCCAGCAACCGCCGAT
>VBCL01000518.1 GCA_005888865.1 Betaproteobacteria bacterium
CACGCGTCGGTATAACCGGACAGAAGCTCGCGGAACAGGATGTAGAACAGCGCTCCCAGCGGCGGCCCGAGGAAGCTGCGCGTGCCGCCGATGATGGTCATCGCCACGATCTCGCCGGAAAACGAGACGTGCACGGTATCGGCCGACACGATCGATTTCAGGAATGCGAACAGGCTCCCGGCCACGCCAACCAGCGTCGCCGAAATCATGAACGCGGCGAGCTTGTAATGGCGGACAGGGTAGCCCGCAAAACGCGTGCGCTGCTCGTTCTCGCGGATCGCCACCAGCACGCTACCGAAGGGCGAATGCACGATCCGCAGCAGCGCCCACGCCGCCACGAAGACGACGATCGCCGTGAGGCTATAGAAAATCATCTGGTCGTTGAGATCGATGGGGCCGATCACCGGGCGCGCGATGCCGCGCAGTCCCGACTCGCCGCCAGTGAATTCGGTCCAGCGGAACGCGAAAAAGAACGCGAGCGCGGTGAATGCCAGAGTCAACAACGAAAAATAGACGCCGCGACGCCGCAGCGCCAAAAAGCCGACGACCAGGCCGAGGAGCGCGGTGGCCGCGACGGCGAACAGCACCGGCCATACGAGACTGTCGTGGAACCAATGCAGTTGCGACAACGCCGCGGCATACGCGGCAAAGCCGAAGAACAGGCCGTGTCCGAACGAGAGGAGCCCGGTGTAGCCGAGCAGCAGATTGAAGCCCAATCCCACCAGCGCGAAAAGTGCGATCTCGGTGCCGAGACTTTCGGTCATACCGATGGCGCGCAGGGCGAAGGGCTGCACGACGAGCGCAAGCGCCAGGATCGCCAGCGGCCGGTGCGTCGTCACTCGAATTTCTCGAAGCGTTCGCCCATCAGGCCGCGCGGGCGGAAGAGCAAGACCAGGATCATCAGCACATACATCGACGCCTCCGCCGCGGGCGGGTAGAAGAGCACGGTAACGCCGCGAACCACGCCAACCAGCAATCCCGCGACGACCACGCCCCAGAAGCTTCCGAGACCGCCGATGACGACCACGACGAAGGTGGGCGTCAGAATTTCGGTCCCCATCGCGGGCTGCACGCCCGCCAGCGGTCCGGACATCACGCCGGCGAGCCCGGCCAGTCCGACGCCCAGGGCGAACACCGCCGCCAGCGCCGGCTGCAAGCTGATCCCGAGCGCACGCACCATCTCCGGGTCGCGCGTGCCGGCGCGGACGATCATGCCGAAAGCGGTCTTGTTGAGCAGCAGCCAGCAGCCGATCACCGCGACCACGGACACGCCGAGCACCGTGAGCCGGTAATACGAATAGATGAAATCACCGGCGAGCAGCGTTCCGCGCAATGAATCGGGAATCGAGAACGGGAGCCCGCTCGTACCCCAGATGAGCCGCAGGCTCTGCTCGATCGTCAGCGCGAGCCCGAAGGTAAACAACAAGCCCAGCATCGGGTCCTCGCGATAGAAACGCTGGAGGAAGGCGCGCTCGATGGCGACGCCGAGGAGCGCCACGCACAGCGGCGAGAGGACGACCGCGCCGCCGAAGCCGGTCAGCTTCTGGATTTCATAGGCGAAGTAAGCGCCGACCGCATAGAACGCGCCGTGCGCGAGATTCACTACGCCGCCCAGGCTGAAGATCATCGACAGACCGAGCGCCAGCACGATGTAATACGCGCCGACGAGCAGCCCGTTGATGATCTGTTCGGTGACGAGGGCGGTCATGGCCTGACGCGAGTGCGGCTCAGGGGAGTGCGGCTAGCGATCCGGGTTCGGCCGCAAGCAGTACAAGGTTTGGCTTGGTCCTCATCGGGCGGTGCGCTCCCGAGACGCGGGCGCATCAGGCGCGCAGTCGTCGTTAGCGGGTGGCTCGTGC
>VBCL01000517.1:0-388 GCA_005888865.1 Betaproteobacteria bacterium
AGACCTGCGTCCTATTCATCCCGGTCATCTCTCGACACACCCACGAGCGCGAGGAGGGGTATTTCCGTCTCGAGTGGAAGCTCGCGGTCGATCGGTCGCATTTGATGACGGCTGACAAGGCGTTCCTGCTGCCGGTCGTCATCGACGACACCCGCGAGGACGATGAGCGGGTACCCGACAAGTTCCGGGACGTTCAATGGACGCGCCTGCCAAGGGGTGAGACGCCGTCTGGCTTCGTCGAGCGGGTACGACGCCTGGTGTCGCCGGAGCCGTCTCAGGTACCTACGATGACCGTGCGGCTGGCCGGCACGGTGTCAACTGCAACACCACAGATGAAGGGGCGGGTCCCCGCATTCTGGCGGTTGAAGGGCGGAGTGCCGGCAGTTGC
>VBCL01000517.1:448-2734 GCA_005888865.1 Betaproteobacteria bacterium
AACCTTCCCGCCCGGCGCGGCCTCGGTCGGCTTCGCCCCCCCGCTGCATTCGATCGCCGTGCTGCCGTTCGTGAATATGAGCGGGGACCCGAAGCAGGAGTATTTCTCGGACGGACTTACGGAGGAACTCCTCAATTCCCTGGCGCGCATCAACGAGCTGCAGGTTGCAGGCAGCAGGTCGTCCTTCTATTTCAAGGGCAAGGACGTCGACTTGGGCACGGTGGCGCACAAGCTCAATGTGGCTGCGGTGCTGGAAGGCAGTGTGCGGCGCTCCGCGCATACCGTGCGCATCACCGCGCAGCTCATCAACGCGGTCACGGGGTTTCACCTGTGGTCGCAGACCTACGACCGCGATCTCGGTGATGTGCTGAAGCTGCAGAGCGAGATCGCCGATGCTGTGGCGGGCGCTCTCAAAGTTACGCTGCTGGGCGACACGGTCGCGAAGATCGAGCTCGGCGGGACGCACAACCCGGATGCGTTCGATGCGTATCTGCGCGCCGAGAAGGCGTACAGGGCGGTGCGCAGTGCCAGGAGTGACCAAGACGCTATCGCTGCATACACCGAGGCTATACACCTCGATCCCGGTTACGCGCTCGCGTTCGCGGGTCGATCACTTGCACTTGGCGAGATTGCGGGCGAGTTTACGAACGAGCCGGAGGATGTTGGACCCACCTTTCAGAAGGCAGAGGCCGACGCGCAGCGGGCGATCGAGCTTGCGCCCGAGCTGGCGGAGGGGCACCTGGCTTTGGCGGGGGCCCTCTTTTTCGGATCTCTGGACTTCACACGGGGGATTGAGCAGTACGAGCGCGCTGTGGCGCTTGCCCCTGGCAATACGCAGATATTGCGGATATACGGCCGTACGGCTGTTCAGATGGGACGCACTGAGGCGGGCATCGCCGCCAGCCGCCAGGCAGTCGTGCTGGACCCGCTCAGTGCGCGAAGTCATGACGAGTTGAGTCAGACACTCTTTTACGCGCGTCGGCATGAGGAGGGCCTTGCGGCGCTTAAGGACGCCATCACTCTGGAACCGGGGTATGAGAGAGCCTACGGGTTAGCAGGACTGCATTACTACGCTCTCGGCAATCTCCAGAGCGCGCGAGCCTCGGGCGAGGTGTGCCCGGAGAACTACCGCTGTCAATTGTGTTTGGCACTGACGTACAAGAAGCTCAACCGACACACGGACGCCGAAGCCGCGGTCACGAAACTCACAACGTTGGGCGGAGATACTCTGGCGTACCAGTACGCTGAGATCTACACGCAGTGGGGCGACACCGCTAGGGCGCTTCAATGGCTGGAGACGGCGATGCGCCTGCGTGACCCGGGGTTGGCGTCCCTGAAGACTGACCCGCTCATGGATCCGGTGCGCAAGGAGCCGCGATTCCAGGCGATCGAGCGGGAATTGAAGTTTCCGAATTGACGCTGTAGGCGAAGTTGGCGCGTAAGCTGACAATTGCAGCACCTCAGCGGGTACCGCGCGGTCAATTTCGCGGGGAAACTATGTTGCGTAACAAATCCCCCAGCCGCAGGGCGAGCGCGTGCCGTACTCATGCTGCGCTACTGCTCGGCGCGGCACTGTTGTGTGCGGCGACGGCCGCCGATGAGCCGCTTCGGTACCCGCCTGCCCCGAGGGGCAATGTCGTGGAGGACTATCACGGCACTCAAGTCGCCGATCCCTACCGCTGGATGGAAGAGCTGGATTCGACGGAGACCCGCGCGTGGGTAAGCGCCGAGGGCAAGCTCACGGATGACTACCTTGCCTCGATCAAGGAGCGTGAACCGCTGCGCAAGCGCATAGCGACACTGTACGACTACGAGAAATTCGGTACTCCGTTCCACGAGGGGGGTCGCTACTTCTACACTCATAACTCCGGCATGCAGGACCAGAGCGTTCTCTACGCGATCCGGCGTCTCGGCGATGAGGCGACCGTGGTGCTCGACCCCAACACCCTATCGCCGGGCGGCAAGCTCATCGTCACCGGTTACGAAGCGGGGCGCGACGGCCGGCACCTCGCCTACGGCGTCTCGGAGGCCGGCTCCGACTGGACGGATTGGCGCGTGCGCGATCTGGAGAGCGGCAAGGACCTGCCGGACGTGGCGCGTTACACGAAGTATTACAAGCCACAGTTCACACGCGACAGCAAGGGGCTCTACTACAGCACATTCCCGGCACCGCGCGCCGGACAGGAGCTCGCCACTGAGGACCTGGGGGATGCCGTTTACTACCACGCGCTCGGCACGCCGGCGAGCGCCGACCGATTGATTTTCTCCGACCGCGCACATCCCAAC
>VBCL01000517.1:2954-3266 GCA_005888865.1 Betaproteobacteria bacterium
TGGAGAGAGGTCATCCCGAACGGCGCGGATGCGATCGATCTGACCGAGACCAGCGTCACGCTCGTGGGCCATCGGCTCCTGATCAGGACACAGCACGATGCGCACAACCGAGTGCTCGTTTACGGCCTCGACGGCGCGCGGCGCGGCGAAGTGCAGCTGCCTGGCACGGGCGTGGCCTACGGCTTCGAGGGCCGGCCGGAGGATGAGGAGACGTTTTACGCCTTTGAGGACGTCATCACGCCGCCAACGGTGTATCGCTACGACGTGAAGTCAGGACAGAGCACGCTGTTCCGTGCGCCCAAGGTGGCGTTC
>VBCL01000132.1:0-410 GCA_005888865.1 Betaproteobacteria bacterium
CTCGAGGAACTCCGTATAACGCGCGTCGACGAGCGCGGAATACTGCGTTCGAACCATCGTCATGAACGTGCGACCGTCGTCGAACTGCGCTCGGATGCCCGGGCTGGCATAGCTGAACGCACGCTCGCCATCTCCGGCGCGCAACGCAACGAGCTGTTGCGAGATAACTCTCCTGATGGCTGCCCACTCGGCCTTGGTGAGCTTGCGTTCCGCGGCGTGGACGAGTGGAGCGGCGCCCACCACGGCTACTACCCCCGCCAAGCCCACGAGGAATCTGCGGCGCGCGCTGCCTGCGCGGCTCATGCGCGCGGGCCGCATACGCGACATGCCGGATCCTTGACGAAGTGGACTTCGCGCCACTCCATGGTGAGCGCGTCGAGAAGCAGCAGCCGTCCGGCCAGCGAGCGGCC
>VBCL01000132.1:429-8284 GCA_005888865.1 Betaproteobacteria bacterium
CCTGGGTCGCACCGACGATGCCGACCAGTGGCGCGAATACGCCCATCGTCGAGCAGCGCGTTTCCTCGAATTCGTCGCCCTCGCCGAAAAGGCAGTGGTAGCAGGGGTTGGCGGGATCGCGGGCATCGAACACCGCGACCTGGCCATCGAACCGGATCGCCGCGCCCGACACCAGCGGCTTACCGGCCGCGATGCACGCGCGGTTCACGGCGTGACGGGTGGCGAAGTTGTCGGAGCAGTCGACGATCACGTCGGCAGCGGCCGCGAGAGGCAGGAGCTCACCGAGCGCGACCCGCTCGGACACCGCGACGACGCGTACTTCGGGGTTGACCGCGGCGATGCGCGCGCTCGCGGCCTCGACCTTCGGTCGCCCGACGGCCGCGGTATCGAACAGGATCTGGCGTTGCAGGTTGGTGAGATCGACGCGGTCGGCATCGACGAGCGTGAGCGTGCCCACGCCGGCCGCGGCGAGGAACTGTGCGACTGGATTGCCGAGGCCACCGATACCTACGATCAGCGCGTGCGATTTGCCGAAGCGGTCCTGCGCATCGACGCCGAGCTCGGAGAGCAGGATGTGCCGGCTGTAGCGCAGAAGTTGCGTGTCGTCCATGGCGTCGAACCTTGCTGAGAAGGCAAAAACGCCCGGACAAGCCGGGCGTTTTGCTTGAATGGACCGAACTGTAGCGTTATTGCGGCTTCGCTTCTGCCTGGACGGCCCGGCTCGAAGCGACCACTGGCAGCCCTTTCAGCTGATTGATCGCCTGCGAGAGCTGGAAGTCTTCGGCCGCCCCGAACTCGAAGCGCGGGGGGAGGGCTTCGGCATCGACCTTCGCAGCCGGCTTGGCATCGATCTTGGGCGCGGCCCGCGCGGTGGTCTGCGCCGACGCGCTTTTTGCCTTCGGACTCCCCACGCTGTCGGCGGGCGCGCTGCCGGGGGCCGGGACTTCGAGGTGATGCTCGAGATTGGCTTCGCGAAGGCGACTGGGCGAATCGCGCCCGTCGTCGACCGCGATATCGGGCTCGATGCCCTTGGCCTGAATCGAGCGGCCATTGGGCGTGTAGTAGCGCGCAGTCGTGAGCTTCAGCCCGGTGTTGTGCCCGAGCGGAAGGATGGTCTGCACCGAACCCTTGCCGAAAGTCTGGGTGCCCATGACCACGGCACGCTTGTGGTCCTGCAGCGCGCCCGCGACGATTTCGGAGGCCGAGGCGGTTCCGCCGTCGACGAGCACGACCATCGGCACAGTCTTGATACCTGGCGGCAGGTCCTTGAGGTAATCGTCGCCGCGGCTGCGCAGGTAGTTGTCCTTGTTCGCGGACAGCCGCATGCGCGCGTCGGGCGTCCGGCCGTCGGTGTACACAACCAACGCGTCCTTCGGCAGGAATGCAGCCGAGACGCCGACCGCTGTCGGGAGCAGTCCGCCCGGATCGGTCCGCACGTCGAGCACGAGACCCGTGAGGTCACCCTGCTTGTAGAGCGTCTTGATCGCCTTGGCGAGGTCTTCGCCCGTGCGCTCCTGGAACTGACGCACGCGGATGTAGCCGTAGCCGGGCTCGAGCATCTTGGCCTTGACGCTCTGGACGACGATCTCTTCGCGCGTCAGCGTGAAGGTGAGCGGCACGTCGACGTCCTTGCGGGCGACGGTCAGCACGATTTGCGTGCCCGGCTTGCCGCGCATCTTCTGCACGGCGTCGGAAAGCGCCATGCCGCGCGTCGCGATATCATCGATCTTGACGATCAGGTCGTTGGCCTTGATGCCGGCACGAAACGCCGGTGTTTCTTCGATGGGGGAGACGACCTTGATGAACCCGTCTTCGACGCCGACTTCGATCCCGAGCCCGCCGAACTTGCCTTGCGTCGAAACCTGCAGCTCGCGGTAGGCATCGGCGTCGAGGAAATCGGAATGCGGATCGAGGCCGTGGACCATGCCATTGATCGCCTCGCGGATGAGCTTGTCGTCGGGAACGGCCTCGACATAATCGCTCTTGATCCGGCCGAACACGGCCGAAAAGAGCTGCAGGTCATCAAATGGAATCGGAAGCCGCGCTTCCTTCTCCGCCATCGCCGAAAAATTGAGGCTCAGCAGGAGACCAAGCACTGCGCCGAGACCGATCAAACCCGCCTTCTTCCAACCGTTACCCATCGTCAACCCCGTATTTCTCACGCCGCACCGCGCGCGGCCCGCCCACCCATCTCCACGCCGAAGTATACCCCGGTTTTCCGCTCGCCAAAGCCGCTGCGCTCTTAGGTGATGAGCGAAGATCGACGAGATACAAGACACGAATTGACCCGCTGCGGTTATACGGCGGGAATGATCCGACCGGCGGCGGGCCGCTGCACCCGCCCGACCTGGGACGACCGGCAGTGCTGTGGACCATCTGCGGGCTCGCGAGTTCCGTCGGAATCGCTGCGAACGCGGTTCCCCACGGGCAGCCATGCGCAGCTCGCGAGCACGCCGGTGCGCGCCAACTAAGCTATCATTTTCGTTTCGGCCGCACGATCGCCGTGCATCCAGGCGATATTCCGGAGCCGCGCACGACCTTATCGCGCATATGACCCTGCAATTCCTCGAGAGCAACTGGCCGCTGATCCTGATCATGATCGGCTCCGGCGCGATGCTGGTGTGGCCGCTCGTCCAGGGTCGCCTCTCGACGGTGCGCGAAGTCGGAGCATTGGAGGCGACGGCGCTGATCAACCGCCGCAACGCGGTCATTCTCGACGTTCGCGAACCCAAGGAGTACGAAGGCGGTCGTATTCCCAACGCGGTTCATCTGCCGCAGTCGCAACTCGAAAGTCGCGGCCACGAACTGAAGAAGCTGACCACGCGGCCGGTGATCGCGTATTGCGGGCGCGGCCAGCGTAGCCGGACGGCGGCCGGCGTCTTGACCAAGGTTGGTTTCGCCGAGGTGTACTCGCTGCGTGGGGGCTTGCGGGCATGGAGCGAGGCGGGCTTGCCGGTGGAGAAGGGCGCCTGAAGTGACACCGATCATGATGTACGCGACGGCGATCTGCCCGTTCTGCGTGCAGGCCGAAAGGCTTCTGCGCGCCAAGGGCGTGGAGCAAATCTCCAAGGTACGCATCGATCTCGAACCGGAACGCCGGCGGGAGATGATGGAGAAGACCGGCCGGCGTACGGTTCCGCAGATCTACATCGGCAGTACCCACGTGGGCGGGTACGACGACCTAGTCGCGCTCGACCGGGCGGGAAAGCTGGCCCCGCTGCTCGAGGGAAGCTCGACCTGATCGCTGCGGTATAATCCATGGTTTCGCTCTACAACCCTGCAACCCGACCCTTACAGGAAGAAAGCGCATGGCTGACCAGCAAGCTCCCAGCGGACCGTCGCTGAGAATCGAAAAGATCTACCTCAAGGACCTCTCGCTCGAAAACCCTGGAGCGCCGCAGTCGTTCTCTTCCCAGGAAACGCCCCAGGTCGAAGTCAGTCTGCGCAGCCGCGGCGAGCAGATCGAGGAGGCCGTGTTCGAATGCGTGCTCACGATCACGGTCACGGCGAAGCACGGCGACAAGACGCTGTTCCTGGTCGAAGCGGCGCAAGCCGGCATATTCCGGATCAGCGGGGTACCGCTCTCCGAGGTCCAACCGGTGCTTGCCATTCACTGCCCGAACGTGCTGTTTCCGTACGCGCGGGAAACGATCGCCGATGCCATAACCCGCGCGGGTTTCCCGCCCGTGCATCTCGACCCGATCAACTTCGAGCAGCTTTATCAGCAGCAATTGGCGAGCATGCAGCAGTCGCCGGTCGCCGCACAAGCCTAAGCTCGCGCGGAAGCGGATACCGCCGGCATGGCACAGCGCGCGTTGCAGACGCTGGCGGCATCGCCGGCGCTGTGGGCAGCGCTGTTTGCAACGCTTGGGGCAGCGCTGTGTCCAGCGCTTGGTACAAACACGGCCGACGCCGCCGAGTTCCGCTCGACCAGCGAGGCAGCAGTCCTCTACGACGCGCCGTCGATCAAATCCAAGGCGCTCTACGCGCTGGGCCGTGATTACCCGCTCGAGGTGATCGTCAACGTCGAGGGCTGGCTCAAGGTGCGCGATGCCGCGGGCACGGTTGCCTGGATCGAGAAGAGGTCGGTCGGCGACAAGCGCATGCTCACGGTCCGCGGCGCGACCGCCGATGTGCTTGCGCAGCCCGAAGCGTCTGCTGCGGTCGTCTTCAAGGCCGAGCAGAACGTCCTGCTCGAGTTGGTCGATCCGTCTTACCCAACGACCACGCCGGGTTGGGCGAAGGTCAGGCATCGCGACGGTCAGACGGGCTACGTCAAGATTGCTCAGGTCTGGGGCTTGTAAGTCTCCGCAGTCCGTC
Organism: Betaproteobacteria bacterium; assembly: GCA_005888865.1. Classification (GTDB taxonomy): domain Bacteria; phylum Pseudomonadota; class Gammaproteobacteria; order Burkholderiales; family Casimicrobiaceae; genus PALSA-1003. The sequence continues at coordinate 4,750 of VBCL01000132.1, forward strand.
GCAGCCACTTAAGGACGGAAGGATGGACACCGTTGCGATCCTCGGGGCCGGGGCCTGGGGCACCGCGCTGGCGATCCACCTCACGCGCACTCGCTCGACACCATCGATCCGATTGTGGGCGCGCGACGCGACGCAGGCAGCCGCGCTCGGCGCGGTGCGCGAGAACGTGCGCTATCTGCCTGGCGCTGCGCTGCCATCGAGTATCGTCGTCACCGCGAACCTCGAGGCGGCGCTCGCGGACGCGACGCTGATCCTCGTCGCGACACCGGCCGGCGCATTGCTCGACGTCGTTGCCCAGGCGCAGCGGTGGGGCGCGGCCCCTCTTTTCTGGGCGGGCAAGGGATTTGTTGCGACTGGCGCAGCGCCCGGCGTGGGATTGGCGCATCGCGTCGTCGGTGCGGCGTGGTCCGCACCGGTCGGCGTCGTTTCCGGTCCCAGCTTTGCCGAAGAGGTTGCGCGGGGCTTGCCGACCGCGGTCACCGTCGCGGCGAGCGATCCGAATGCTGCGGAGAGCGTGGCGCGACAACTGCGCGGCGATACCTTCCGTGCCTATGTGAGCGAGGACATTACGGGCGTGGAGGTCGGCGGCGCGGTCAAGAACGTGCTGGCGATCGCTGCGGGCGCGAGCGACGGGCTCGGGTTCGGACACAATGCGCGTGCGGCGCTGATCACGCGCGGTCTCGCGGAGACCGGTCGGTTTTCCTCCGCGCTTGGCGGCAGGCGCGAGACGCTCATGGGCCTCGCCGGGCTGGGCGACCTCGTGCTGACCTGCACCGGCGATCTGTCGCGTAATCGTCGCGTCGGGCTCGCACTCGCGCAAGGCCGACCGCTCGCAGCGATCCTCGCCGAGCTCGGGCACATCGCCGAAGGCGTCACGGCCGCGCGAGACGTGCGAACGCTCTCCGGGACCCTCGGCGTCGACATGCCGATCTGCGATGCCGTGTATCGCGTGCTCTACGAGAACCTGCCGCCGCGGCGTGCGGTCGAGGCGCTGCTGGCGCGCGAGCCGGGCCCCGAGTTTCAAGGTTCCTTATGAAGGAGTGCCGATCGTGGATCGTGATTTTCGCCGACCGAGCGCCGGCGCCACACTGCTGCTGATCATGGTGAGCATGGTTGCCGCGGCGGCCCCCGCCTTCGATCCGCCGCCGACGCCGGCGCGGCCGGTGGTCGACACGGTGAACGGCGTCAAGCTGACCGATTCCTATCGCTGGCTCGAAGACGGCAAGAACGCGGAAGTGCAGGCGTGGACCAAGCGGCAGCACGAGGCGACGCTCTCCTGGCTCGACTCGAACGCGCCGGCGGTCGGAGGTCTCCACGACGAGCTGACCGCGTACTTCGATCGCGATATCACGCAGCCGCCGTTCTTCAAGAAGGGTCGCGAGTTCTTCCGCCGTACGCGCAAGGGCGAGGCGCAGGCCAAGGTGTACACGCGGCTCGACGGCCGCGAGCTGCTGCTCTTCGACCCGATCGCGCTCGACCCTTCCGGCAAGACCAGCGTCGGCGCCTTCGTTGTCAATCGCGACGCCAGCCGCGCCGCGGTCGCGACCTACAGCCGCGGCTCGGAGATCACCGACTATCGCATCATCGACACGCGAACCGGCGAGCAGATCGGTTCGCTGCTGCCGGGGATCGGCTCGTTTCATTGGGCGCGCGACGAGCGCTACGCGTTCGTCAGCCCGCGCACCAAGGAGTCGATCGATCGCCAGGAGCCGCAGCGCTGCTATCGACACCGGCTGGGCGACGATCCGAAGAGCGATGAGCTCCTGATCGCGATGACCGACGCCAAGGACTGGTGCTCGGTGTACGAGCCCGAGGAAGCCCAGGTCACAGTGTTCGAGAACGGCGATTTCTACTCGAACACGATCCGCATCCGGCCGCTCGCCTCGGCCGCGGAGCCGAAGACGATCTACTCCAGCAAGGAATTTCGGGCCGAGGCGGAATTCCGCGACGACCGCATCTACATCCGCACCAACGATCACGCGCCGAACTTCAAGCTGATGGCTGCGACCTACGGCGCGCCCGAGTTCGAGCGTTGGCAGGTGCTCTGGCCGGAGCAGGAGACCGTCCTCGAGGGCGTGGACGTCACGCGCGACTGGATTCTCATTCGCGACAAGAAGGATGTGCTCACCCGGGTATGGGTGCACGACCTCTCGGGCAAGCGCATGCGCGAGCTTCCTCTGCCGGAGCTCGGCAACGTCTCGGCCAGCGCGTACGACATCGACAAGAACGTCGTCTACGCGACGCTGTCGACGTTCACCGCGCCGGGGAGGCTCTACGAGATCGCGGGCAAGACGCTCGCCTGGTCGCTGCTGTGGGAAGACAAGCCGCCGCTCGACACCTCGCAGATCGAGTCGAAGCTGGTGTTCTATGCGTCGAAAGACGGCACACGTATTCCGATGTTCCTGTCGTATCGCAAAGGCACCAAGCAGGACGGCTCGAATCCGGTGTTCCTCCACGGCTACGGCGGATTCAACATCGGCATTGCGCCCGATTACGTGCGGAGCTGGGCGGCGTTCATCAATCGCGGCGGCATCCTCGCCGAAGCCGGGATCCGCGGCGGCGACGAGTACGGCGAGCGCTGGCACGAGGCTGCCAAGTTCGGCAACAAGCAGAATACCTTCGACGACTTCGCTGCGGCAGCGGAGTGGCTGGTGCGCGAGAAGTTCACCACGCGCGACCGGTTGATGATCGGCGGCGGCAGCAACGGGGGGCTTCTTGTTGGCGCGATGCTCACGCAGCGCCCGGATCTTTTCGCCGCCGCGTTATGCCAGGTGCCGCTGCTCGACATGGTGCGCTTCCACAAATTTCTTATCGCGCGCTACTGGATCGCGGAGTATGGCGACCCGGACAAGCCCGAAGACTTCGCTTATCTGCTCCGCTATTCGCCCTACCAGAGCGTGCGCGAGGGCGTGAACTTTCCGCCGACGCTGGTCAGCGCCGGCGAATACGACTCGCGCGTCGACCCTTTGCACGCCAAGAAATTCGTTGCCGCGGTCCAGAATCATCCCGGGCAGATTGCACCGTTCCTGCTCTACATGGACTTCGACAGCGGCCACGGCTACGGCAAGGCCAAGGAACAGGTCATTCGCGACCGCGAGTGCGAGCTGCGGTTCATCTTCGCGCAGCTCGGGATGCGGTAACGAGGACGAGTCGCGAGGCCACCGCGCCGGCAGATGCGGCCGTGCGCTATGCCGACCCGGCGAATCCCGTTTGCCGCCACGCCTCATAGACCGCGATCGCGACGGCGTTGGAGAGATTGAGACTGCGCACCGAGGGCCGCATCGGCAACCGAAGCCTCGCGTCCGGCGCGAACTCGGCGAGGATCGGGTCCGGCAGTCCGGCGGTCTCGCACCCGAACACGAAGACGTCGTCGGCGCGAAAAGCGCCCTCGAAGAACGAGCGCTGACCTTTGGTCGTGAGCGCGTACCAGCGGCGCGCGTGGCCTGGATCGACGGCGGTCCGACACGCCATCCAGTCCCGGTGTACGGAGAGCCGCGTGTACTCGTGGTAGTCGAGCCCGGCGCGCTTCAGCTCT
>VBCL01000523.1:0-2269 GCA_005888865.1 Betaproteobacteria bacterium
GCGGATGCGTCAGGTCGTCGGCAACCTGCTCTCAAATGCCATCCGGCACACACCGTCGGGCGGCTCTGTGAAGGTGGCGGTCGACGCGTCGGGCTTCACCGTGGCGGACACGGGCGAAGGGATCTCGCCCGAACTGCAACCCCACGTCTTCGAGCGTTTCGCCAAGGATCCGAACTCAACAGGCAGCGGGTTGGGCCTGGCGATAGCGCGCGACATTGTCAGCGCCCATTCGGGCCGGATCGAGGTCAGCTCGAGTGCGTCGGGCACGACGTTGACGGTGACTCTGCCGGCTGGACATTCAAGCAACCCTGAATAACATTGGGCGCATGTCGCGCCAGGCGCTTCCCCCAGGTTTCGAAGAGGGTCGCGAGCCCACGCCGGAGGATCTCGAATCGCTTCCCGCGATCGCCCTGGACGCCGTGCACGTCCTGGAAAGCTGCATGGTCGAGCACCACATTGCCGAGGTCGACTACACCGAACCGGACGAACGCCAGGAGACGATCCGAGTCCGGCCCGCGTTCATCCGCACCAGCAAGGCTCAGAACATTGTTGCCTGGTGTTACCCGGAGGGCGCCGATCATTGGATCGAGCTCCGACTCGATCGAATCCGCGCAGTGCGCGACACGGAAGAAGTGTTCCAGCCGAGCTGGTAGCCAGACGCGTGCTAGACGAGCTTTCCCGCAGGGACACCAGCGCACCCGGACAAGTCATGGAGTTCCGGGTGTGGACGGAGCTCATCCAGCAATCGCAGGGAGCGCTTCACGTGTTCCTGCCTCTGTTGGACAGAGGCCTGGACGCGGTGGTGCACCGGCTGACCGACGGCGAATACATCCCGCTGCAGGTCAAGTGCAAAACCTCCGCCGTCAACGGGTTTGTCGAAATCGTGATCCCCGCCAATGAGCTGGTCGATGACCGGGCGCTGATCATTGCCGGCCTGCTGACGGCCGAAGGCTTGGCCCCGAAGCTGCTGGTCGTCGACGAGGCAACCTTCAAGAGCCTCGCGGCGCGCAGCGTTGTCCAGGGCGTGGAGGTCTACGCCGCCTCCTTCAGCATGGATTCCGGGACGAGCCACTGGCGGCCGCATCTCGTACCGCGCGAGCGACTGGCCGATCGTCTTCTGGGAGCGCCGCCGCCAGTCCCCGGACTGGAGTCGGTGGAAGAAGCGGTTCAGCAGCCGATCGATCGATACGCTCGCTGGCTCGGATTCCTGGGCGAGGCGGAGGTGGTCCGCAGGCTTGCGGAAAATCCTTCGCTCGACATTTTCCGACCCTTTCCTGACCTGGAGATGGTCGAGGTGCTGGCCCGCAGCAGGACCACCCATCGTTATTGCGGCCTGCAGGTAAAGACCGGGGTACCAGCCGAGGCGCGCGGGGGCGAGGCGCGCATTGCGATCCGGAAAGCCACGCTCGTGCCGGCGGCAAGCACCTACATCGCGGCGCTGGCGTGGATGGTGGAACCGCGGCAATTCGCCGACGAGTTCCTTCTCATACCGACAACCGAACTCGCCGGCATCGCCGTGGACGACGGAGTTCATCTGTTCCTGAACTTCCATCCCCATAGCCAGGAGCGAACCCGACTCGACCCGTACCGCAGAGCTCTGTCGGACCTTGGCCAGCTGGCGGAAGACTCGAGCTCTTTGTAGATTCCCTTCAGGAGTCCTGCGGCTCCGGCAACCTTGACTAACGTCCTGCGAGTTGACCCCGTGGGCCTCGTGGTCCCGAATCAGATGGCAACGCGTACAGCGACCGATTCTTGAGTCGTTACAGTTCGAAACGTCTAACGCTCGCCCGGCCAGCATTGCGATTTGAGCCGTTTTTCCGCTGGATTAATTCACGAACCCGCGCCGGATCAGCGGCTTCGAGCAGCCGCTCGCTTGCCTTCAGGGCCTCGGTCCGCCGGCTGGAGATTGATGCGCCGACCAAGCAAATCGGCGTACGGACCAAGGTCGTCTGTCTTATTGATGATCTCGAGTGCGAGAAGGATCTGACCGGACCGACCTTCTTCGGCGAACAGTAGTCGATAGGTGACACTCGAACCATCAATCTCGAATGCCAAATGTCGCCCTCCAGATGGTTGACGTCCGGGTGGGTCCGGCCGGCCTGCCGCACTTCTTTCATTGCCACACAGATTGCTGCGGCGTCCTCGTCCGAAGTCTCATGAAGAGGTCGCGAACGGGTTCGCGGCCGCGGAGCTGCGAAAGAACCGCCACCGACGGCGAACATGACGATCCTGGCGCCCGATGGGCCTATCGCGATGCACCGCCGCCGTC
>VBCL01000523.1:2298-2842 GCA_005888865.1 Betaproteobacteria bacterium
CCGCGAGGCCTCGTCGGCGGTGAGGTCTGCGGGCAGTTTCAACTCTGCAAAAACGTCGGGACGAACCGGACATGGATAAACGACGAGTTTCGTGCTGCTAGTCGTGGCGGCGGAAGGAGTTGGATCTCGATGACCGAGCGCGCCCTCCTGCTGTGCTTTGTTCTTTGGTATGGGACCGGGCTTATCGTCGCGCCCGGCTGGCCTACGCGTCTTGGGCTGATACGAGGCGGGGTTGTCCAGGTAAGACAGATACGAGTCGAGCCCTGACCGGAAGCGGGACTCGTAGGTGGCCAGGCTCCCAGGAGCGAGCCTGGACAGATTGCGGAATCGGGAGATGAGCCCGTCGACGTCAATCCGTCGGACTTCAACGTCCTCCCAGTTTTGGTCGATTTTGAGGATTTGGGACACAGATGCCTTAATGGCCCGTGCGGTGGTCGCCGGCATCAGACCCTTCTGAGCCACCCAATCCCAATGTCGGACGAACGCGAGGCCGGTGCCTCGTTGCGGTGCTGACGCGACCTGGTCTTGATCGTTCATAATTGCA
>VBCL01000524.1 GCA_005888865.1 Betaproteobacteria bacterium
TCTTCGCGTGCAAGCTCCAGTGCGCGTTCGTAGTGCCAGCGCGCCGCGAGCGGATCGCCCATTACGTTCTTGAGAAAACCTAAATTGAAATGGTAATGGTTGAGTGCCTTCGGTCCCGCACGCTCGAGTAGCGGGCGCGCCTCAGTCAACATTGCCTTCGACTGCTCGAACCTGCCCATGAGCGCCAGCACGCGTCCCAATCGCATGAGCGACAGACCAAGTCCCACTGGATCGTGCAGCTTACGATACAGCTCGACCGCCCGCTCGAGCGCAGGGTGAGCCCTGGCCGGAGTTTCATCGAGGAGTCTGCCGAGCCAGAGCCAGAGTCGCGCCCGGGCAAGCTCGGGTGCATGTGGCTCGATGCTTGCCATCGCCGCTTCCAGGCGCTGTACGCCTTCGCCGAACAGTCCGAGCGTCGTCCACAAGGGACCCGAAGCGCCGGCCAGATCCGTTGCGATCGCGGTCTCCCTGCCCGTACCGAGCGCCCAGTCCATCGCCGCGCGCACATTGGCGAGCTCAGGCAGATAGGTTGCTCGCCATTCCGGATTCGGCATCCGCAGCCAGTCTTCCGATTCTCGCTCAAACATGTCGCGGAAGAAGTGGGCATGACGGCGCAGACAGGCATCACCCCCGCCGGTCTCCACGAGCTTCTCAACGGCGTAAGCGCGAACAGTCTCCAGTAAGTGGTAACGCGTTTCCGCGGCGCTCGTGTCGGCGATCATGAGCGAGCGCCAAACGAGCTGCGAGACAACGTCGATGACCGCGTGTTCATCGATGCGATCGCCGGAGACCACCGCGGAGGCGGCTTCCACCGTGAAACTGGCCGGAAAGACCGATAACCGCCTCAGTACAACGCGTTCGTCTTCAGCGAGCAGGTCGTAGCTCCAGTCGAGCGCCGCGCGCAGGGTCTGTTGACGCGGCAGCGCGGTGCGCGATCCATCGGTGAGGAGACGGAAGCGATCGGCGAGCCGCGCATTGATCTGCTCGACGGAAAGCGTGCGCGTGCGCGCCGCGGCGAGTTCGAGCGCGAGCGGAATGCCGTCGAGATGGACACAGATCCCGCCCACCGCAGCTTCTCGCTCCGGCGTGAGCTCGAAGCCTGGAAGCTGTTCCTGGACCCGCTCGACAAAGAGCTGCACCGCTTCGGAATCCCGGATCGTCGCCCGCGAGGCGGGCTCGGGCAGCGAAAGCGGCTGGAGCACATAGCTCTGTTCACCGGCAAGCCGCAGCGGCTCACGACTGGTGGCGATGATCGTCAGCTCTTTCGCCGCCCGGAGCGCAGCCTCCGCGAGTCGTGCGCATGCGTCGATCAAATGCTCGCAGTTGTCCAGCACAAGTAAGAGCTGCCGAGACTGCAGATACGCGCACAAGCCCTCGGTCGATGACGTGCTCGACTTCTCCGCCAAGCCCAGCAGCTGCGCGACTGTCGTCGACACCAGTGCCGGATCGCGGATCGATCCCAACTCCGCGAGCCAGACACCGTCGCGATAGGCATCGACGACTTCGGCTGCGACCTGCAACGCGAGCCGGGTCTTGCCGATGCCGCCCGCGCCCTGGATGGTCACCAGTCGCTTCAGCGGCAGGAGGCGCTTTACTTCGACCAGCTCGCGTTCGCGGCCGATGAACG
>VBCL01000516.1 GCA_005888865.1 Betaproteobacteria bacterium
TCGATGAAGCTCTTCGTGCGCAAGCAGACGGGCGCCGGATTCGCGACGGTCGCCGCCGACGACCTCGAGGACAACCTGACCATCCGCCACCAAGGATCGGGCCAGGAATACACGGTGCCGGTGACGTGGGACGAGCGCGGACGCGGCAGCGCACACGGCGAGGCGAGCTTCGCCGTCCCGAAGGATGCGCCGCTCGGCACGTACAGCATCGGCATTCACGACTCGTTGGGCAGCCGCCGCGGCCGCGCCGACGAACGCGCCGCGGGCCACTTTCGCGTCGAAGCGTTCCGCGTTCCGTTGATGCGGGCTCGCCTGCAGCCCGTGGGTACTCCGCTGGTCAACCCTGCCGACGTGCGGATCGATCTGCAGGTGTCGTATCTCTCGGGCGGCGGCGCCGGCGGATTGCCGGTGAAGCTGCGCACCCAGGTCGAGCCCAAGAGCGTCTCCTTCCCGGACTTCGAGGGCTACAGCTTCGCCGCGGGCGATGTGACCGAAGGCCGCAACGAGGAAGGCGACGCCTACGCCCGCTTCGGCGACACTACCTTCGCCGACCCCGACTCCGAAGGTGACGAAGACGATGCGCAGAGCACGCCGCGCCGCCAGCGCACGACCGATTTGAGCCTGGCGCTCGACGCTGCCGGCGGCGCACGCGCAACGGTGAAGGACGTCGGCAAGTCCGGCGCGCCTCGCGATCTGATCGCCGAGCTGGAGTATCGCGACCCGAACGGCGAGACGCTGGCCGTCGCCACCCGCGTCGCGCTCTGGCCTTCGCGGATCGTGCTGGGCATCAAGCCCGACAGCTGGGTAGCGAGCAAGGACCGCCTCAAGTTCACCGTGGTCGCCGTCGATCTCGCCGGCAAGCCTGTCGCGGGCGTCGCGGTGCAGACCGACGCGTTCAAACGCGAGACCTATTCGCATCGGCGCCGGCTGATCGGTGGCTTCTATGCGTATGAGCACGGCAGCGAGACCCGTCTCGTGAAGGATCTGTGCAGTGGCGCGACCGACGAGCACGGCTTGCTCATCTGCGAGATCGCGTCGCCCGCCGCCGGGAATCTCGTCCTGCGCGCCCGCGCCACTGATCCCGAGGGCAACGCCTCGGTCACGCGCGCGGACGCCTGGGTTGCCACCGGTGAGGACTGGTGGTTCGCTGCCTCCGACAACGATCGCATCGACCTGTTGCCCGAGAAGAAGCGCTACGAGCCGGGCGACACGGCGCGCTTCCAGGTGCGCATGCCGTTCAAGGAAGCCACCGTGCTGGTCACCGTCGAGCGCGAAGGCGTGCTCGACGCGTTCGTGCGCACCATCAAGCGCAGCGACCCTGTGCTGGAGGTGCCGATCAAGGGCAATTACGCGCCGAACGCGTTCGTCAGTGTGTTCCTCGTGCGTGGACGCATCGGCGGCGTCGAGCCCACCGCGCTGATCGACCTCGCCAAACCGGCGTACAAGATGGGCCTCGCCGAATTGCGCGTCGGCTGGTCGGCGCACGAGCTGTCCGTGAAAGTGACGCCGGGATCGGCGGCGTACAAGGTGCGCGACAAGGCGAAGGTGGCGATCGCCGTGCGCAGGGCCGACCGCCCGGCAGCGAAGTCGCGCTCGCCGCGGTCGACGAGGGATTGCTGGAGCTGTTGCCCAACGACACGTGGAAGCTCCTCGATGCGATGATGACGCGGCGCGGCGAGGAGGTGGAGACTTCGACCGCGCAGACGCAGGTGATCGGCAAGCGTCATTTCGGCAGGAAGGCGATTCCCGCGGGTGGGGGCGGCGGGCGTGCGTCGGCGCGAGAACTCTTCGACACGCTGCTCCTGTGGCGGGCGCGCGTGGCGCTGGACGCTGCCGGCAATGCCAGCGTCGACATCCCGCTCAACGATTCGCTGACGAGCTTCAGGATCGTGGCCATCGCGTCGTCGGGCGCGGACCTCTTCGGCACCGGCGATGCATCGATCCGCTCGACGCAGGACCTGATGCTGCTCTCCGGGCTCCCGCCGGTCGTGCGCGAGTCCGATCGCTATCGTGCGACGTTCACGTTGCGCAATGCGTCGGAGCGGCGGATGCCGGTGCAACTCATCGCACGCGTCGCTTCGTCGGGCAAGGCGTTACCGCCACTCGAACCGCGACAAGTCGAGCTCGCCCCTGGCGAAGCGCGCGAAATCGGCTGGGACGTCACCGTTCCGATCGATGCGACCAAGCTCGACTGGCAGGTCGAGGCGACCGAGCGGGATACACGGGCCGTTCGTGGTGAGCCTGTCGAACCACAACGGCCGTCCGTCCTTCGACAAGCTCAGGACGAACCGGGAGCGGCCCGCGACGCGATGAAAATCTCGCAGAGGGTCGCGCAAGCGGTACCCGAGCGCACCTACCAGGCCACGATTCTGCAACTGACCGCGCCGCAATCGATTGCCGTGCAGCGTCCCGCCGACGCGATCCCAGGCCGAGGTGGCGTGAACGTGCGCATGCAGGCCAAGCTCGCCGGCGATCTGCCCGGCGTGCGCGAATACCTGTCGTGGTATCCCTATAGCTGCTTCGAGCAGCAGGCGTCGAGTGCGATCGGCTTGCGCGACCAGGCGCGATGGGACGCGCTGATGCGAGCGTTGCCGGAATATCTCGACAGCGATGGACTGCTGAAATACTGGGTGCCGCTGCGCTACGGCAGCGACACGCTGACCGCCTACGTGCTCTCCGTCGGCAGCGAGGCCGGCTGGGCGATCCCCGACGATTCGCGGCGACGGATGGAGGCGGCGCTGGTCGGATTCGTCGAGGGCCGCGTCGTGCGCTATTCGGACCTGCAGACCGCCGATCTCGCCATCCGCAAGATCGCCGCGCTCGAAGCGCTGTCGCGGCGCAAGGAGGCGATCGACGCCAAGTGGCTCGACAGCATCGCCATCGAGCCCAACCTGTGGCCGACTTCGGCGGTGCTCGACTGGTACCTGGTGCTCAAGCGCTCGCCGAAGCTGCCGAAGCGCGACGAGCGTATGAACGAGGCCGAGCAGATCCTGCGCTCGCGCCTGAACTTCCAGGGCACGACGATGGGCTTCTCGACCGAGAAGACCGACGCGCTGTGGTGGCTGATGATCTCGGCGGATTCCAACGCCAATCGGTTGCTGCTGGCGCTCCTCGACGCGCCTGCGTGGCGCGAAGACATGCCGCGGCTGGTGCGCGGCTCGCTCGGACGAATGCAGAAGGGCCACTGGAACACGACGGTGGCCAATGCATGGGGCGTGCTCGCGCTGGAGAAATTCTCGGATGCGTTCGAGACCGATCCGGTCGCCGGAACGACGACGGCGACGCTGGAAGCGGAGCGATTCACGCACGCGTGGACCGTCGAGGATGGCGCCAAGGTGTTCGACAGAAAGCTTGCCTGGCCGCCGCAGCGCGCCGATCTCGAGCTGGCGCACGATGGCGGCGGAAAGCCATGGATCACGCTGCAGAGCATCGCTGCGCTTCCGCTCAGGCAGCCGCTGTCGTCGGGCTACAAAGTCGTGCGCGAGGTCACGCCCCTTCAACAGCAGACGAAGGGGACGTGGAGCCGCGGTGACGTGGCACGAGTGCACCTCGAGATCGAAGCGCAGTCCGACATGACCTGGGTCGTGGTCGATGACCCGATTCCCGCGGGAGCTACCGCGCTCGGTCGCGGTCTGGGCGGTGATTCCGCTCTGCTCGCGCAGGGCGAGGTCAAGCGCGGCACGGTGTGGCCGGCGTACGAGGAGCGGACGTTCACCGCCTATCGCGCGTATTTCCGCTACGTGCCCAAGGGCAGG